>NZ_JACSOF010000027.1:0-53337 GCF_014349205.1 Photobacterium sp. BZF1 | reverse complement strand
GGATAAAAGAAAGGACCGAACGTTTCCACGTTCAGTCCTCTATGTGCCACCCAAGTATCCGTTCAGGTATAAACGATGACGCTTATCCGAATGGCATTACAGCCAATTGGCTGGGCTTTTGTTGTTCTGTTTGAACGTCCGCGTAACGGATTAACCGATGTGAGTCACGTTGTTCATGTACTTGCGCAGTACTTCAGGGATACGGATACGACCGTCAGCTTCCTGGTTGTTCTCAAGGATAGCAACCATAGTACGGCCAACCGCCAAACCAGAACCGTTCAGGGTATGAACTAGCTCAGGCTTCTTCTCGCCCTTACGGCGGAAGCGAGCTTGCATACGGCGAGCCTGGAAGTCACCACAGTTAGAACAAGAAGAGATCTCACGGTACGTTTCCTGTGCAGGAACCCATACTTCTAGGTCGTAAGTCTTCACAGCGCCGAAGCCCATGTCACCAGTACATAGGATCACTTTGCGGTAAGGTAGCTCAAGCAGCTGTAGTACTTTCTCAGCGTGGCCTGTTAGCTCTTCCAGTGCGTCCATTGAGTCTTCAGGACGGGTGATCTGTACTAGCTCAACCTTGTCGAACTGGTGCATACGGATAAGACCACGGGTGTCACGGCCGTAAGAACCCGCTTCTGAACGGAAACAAGGTGTGTGCGCTGTCATCTTAACAGGCAGGTCTGCTTCTTCAGAAATCGTGTCACGCAGCATGTTAGTAACTGGTACTTCTGCTGTCGGGATCAAAGACAAGGTACGTGGCTCTTCGTCGTTCACTTTCTCAGTCAGTGGCTGAGTGTGGAACAGATCAGCACCGAACTTAGGCAGCTGGCCAGTACCGAATAGGCTGTCAGAGTTCACAAGGTACGGGACGTACATCTCGGTGTAGCCGTGCTCGTCTGTGTGCAGATCCAGCATGAACTGGGCAATTGCACGGTGTAGGCGAGCGAACTGGCCTTTCATCACGATGAAACGTGCGCCAGACAGCTTAACTGCGCTTGCGAAATCAAGACCGTCAGCCAGTTCACCCAGGTCAACGTGGTCTTTCACGTCGAAATCGTAAGACTGAGGCTGACCCCAGCGAGAGATTTCTACGTTCTCGTTTTCGTCTTTACCAGCAGGAACAGAATCGTCCGGCAGGTTTGGAATAGTTTGTACGATAGCGTCTAGCTCAGTCTGAAGCGCCGCAAGTGCTTTTTTCGCGTCGTCCAGCTCAGAGCCTAGGTTACCAACTTCAGCAAGGATACGCTCAGCTTCTTCGTGATCGCCCTTCGCTTTCGCTTGGCCAATGGACTTCGATCGGGAGTTACGCAATGCCTGAAGCTCTTCAGTTTTGATCTGAAGTGACTTACGTTTTTCTTCTAGGGAACGTAGTAGCTCTACATCAAGAGTGTAACCACGGCGCGCTAATTTTTCGGCTGTTGCGTCCAGCTCAGTTCGAAGTAATTTAGAATCTAGCATGCTAATCCTGTGCTCATAATGTTCTAAAGTGCACACTATTTAGCCAAATTGGTGGCTAAATAATTTATAATTCAGAAGGCGTTAGGCAACCTAACGCTGATCCCTCAACAATACCCAAAAAGCCCTATTATTGATAGCGCTTTGACGCGCTTTTTGCATCTAAAGAAGCAAGATAATCTAACTTTTCGGATATTTTAGTCTCTAAGCCCCGATTTGTCGGCTGATAGTAGCGAGTGCCCGCTAACTCAGGCGGGAAATAGCTCTCACCTGCCGCATAGGCGCCCGGCTCGTCATGGGCATAGCGATACTCCTGGCCGTAACCCATTTCCTTCATCAGTTTGGTCGGTGCATTGCGCAAGTGATGCGGAACTTCATAATCAGGATAGTTAGCCGCGTCCAACTTGGCCTGTTTAAATGCCGTGTAAACCGCGTTACTTTTCGGCGCACAGGCCAAATAGACAATCGCTTGTGCAATTGCCCGCTCACCTTCATAAGCGCCGACCCGGGTAAAACAATCCCAAGCAGACACTGCCACCTGCATCGCCCGTGGATCAGCATTACCAATATCTTCCGAGGCAATCGCCAACAAGCGGCGGGCAACGTAAAGCGGATCACAGCCGGCCTGAAGCATACGGGCATACCAATATAGGCCGCCGTCCGGACTCGAGCCACGGATTGACTTGTGAACCGCTGAAATCATGTCGTACCACAAATCACCTTTGTTATCGAAACGGGCAATCTTTTCGCCGGCGACTTCAGCCAGCAGTGCCAGGGTAATTTGCTTGTTGCCCTGCTTGTCCTCATCTGCCATGTCGATCAGCTGTTCAAGATAGTTCAGCGACATACGGGCATCACCGCCAACTAGCTCGGCCAAGCGCTCTTTGACCTCATCGACAAACACTAGGTTACCCTCAGTAACACCGCGCTCTTTGTCGTTAAGGGCCTGCTCAATGACTTCAAGGACTTCTTCAGTTTCAAGTGATTTGAGCTTGTAGACCCGGGCGCGCGACAACAATGCGTTGTTGAGTTCAAAAGAAGGGTTTTCTGTCGTTGCGCCAATGAAGGTCACGGTGCCGTCTTCGATATGGGGCAAGAAGGCATCCTGCTGGCTCTTGTTGAAGCGATGGACCTCATCGACAAACAAGATAGTGCGACGGCCGGCCATTTTGTTATCACGGGCCTTGTCGATTGCCGCTCGGATATCTTTCACCCCCGAGGTCACCGCAGACACTCGTTCAACTTCAGCATTGGCATAATGGGCTGCTACCTCGGCCAATGTCGTTTTTCCGGTGCCCGGTGGTCCCCATAGGATCATCGAATGTAGATGCCCCGCTTCAAGGGCGCGCCTCAGCGGTTTGCCTTCCGCCAGAATGTGTTTCTGGCCGATGTATTCCTGCACGGTACGTGGACGCATTCGGGCCGCCAGCGGACGGAAATCCGAAGAAAAGTCCAGGCTGAAATTACTCAAAATTACCGCTCCTCTCTACCAACCTAAACCACTGCCGATTCAGTTGGCCTAAAAACAAAATTAGGTGGTACAAGCGTACCACCTAAATCAATCAGTTCACTGCTGGCAGGCTAGATACACTGCCAACTAATTTGGTGCGCAGGCTTAGTTGCGCTGATCATCCAGCTCTACGCCTTGTGGCGGCGTGAAGGTGAACAAGCTGGCCACAGGCGTTGCCTTGTTGAATTTGGACAGCTTGAAGTTGCTGCGCTGGCCGTCTTGTTCGACTACAGAAAAGCTACGAACCTCACCTGACTTAGCGACAGTTACAATAAACTTACCCATTGAAGAGGCACCGCTTTTCGGTGTCAGGGTAAAGGTATCTGCGGTCTGCGATACATTGTAGTTGGCCCAATCAGCCGCACTGTTGCGGGTCAGCAGAACAAACGGGGTTTGATCTGTGGCATCGTTGAGCCACATTGCCGTTACCTGCTCGATGAACGGGCTGTAGTACCACAGGGTCTTGCCATCAGAGATCAAGATATTCTCATCCGGTGTTTCCGTATTCCAGCGGAACAAGTTAGGTCGTTTGATGGATACATCACCGGTACCTTCTACCAGCAGGCTCCCCTCTGGGCTTACGACGGTTTGGGTAAAGTCGGCACTGAACGCATTTACTTTACCTAAACGGGTGCTCAGTTCCTGCTGCGGGTTAGCCAGGGCCTGACCTGCCATTAGCAACGGACCGGCAACCAACATACTCAAAAGCACTTTTTTAATCATTCTGTTAAACCCTTTTTAAATGCCTGCCCTTAGATCGTAGCAGGCATGGTCATTACTGTTGTCTTGTGTTCTATCACGGTTAATCGCGAGGTGCAGGCGGTGGTGCCAATACTTCACGGTTACCATTGTGGCCCGGTGCACTAACAATACCGTGTGCCTCAAGTTGTTCAACAATACGCGCGGCACGGTTATAACCAATCTTGAAGCGGCGCTGGACGCCAGATACCGAACCACGGCGCGACTCAGCAACAAACGCTGCCACTTCGTCAAACAACTGATCCAAATCGTCATCGCCACCTGTCGGGGTCTCACCCGGCAGTAGGCCTTCAGCTCCCTGGTCCGCCTCAAGGATGCCCTCGATGTACTGTGGTTTGCCACGGGCTTTCCAGTCGTTCACCACGTTATGGACATCTTCATCCGAGGCAAAGGCACCGTGAACACGTACTGGGTGGTTGCTACCTGCTGGCAAGTAAAGCATGTCACCCATACCAAGTAGGGATTCTGCACCGCCTTGGTCTAGGATGGTGCGTGAGTCCGTTTTGGTTGAGACGGTAAACGCCATACGGCTCGGGATATTGGCCTTGATAAGGCCTGTGATCACATCCACCGACGGTCGCTGGGTTGCCAGCACCAAGTGAATCCCCGCTGCACGCGCTTTCTGTGCCAATCGGGCAATCAGCTCTTCAACCTTCTTACCAACCACCATCATCAAATCGGCGAATTCATCGACGATCACCACAATGCTTGGCATTTTCTCCAGCAGCGGTGGGTACTCGTCCATGCTGTCACCAGGCTTCCATAACGGATCATGGATTGGATGACCGGCCGCTGCGGCTTCTTCCAGTTTGGCGTTGAAGCCAGCCAGGTTACGTACCCCACATGCTGCCATGAGTTTATAGCGACGCTCCATCTCACCGACACACCAGCGCAAGGCATTGCTGGCATCTTTCATATCGGTAACCACTTCGGTCAACAAGTGCGGGATGCCTTCGTAAATCGACAACTCCAGCATTTTCGGGTCAATCATGATGAAGCGGCAATCTTCCGGCTTGCACTTGTACAGCAAGCTCAAAATCATCACGTTCACACCCACCGACTTACCGGAACCTGTCGTACCGGCAACCAGCAAGTGTGGCATCTTGCTCAAATCGGCAACCACTGCCTCACCGGCAATGTCGTAACCCAACACAATAGGCAAGGCGCTCTTTTTCTGCTGGAAGTTATCACTCGCCACTACCTCTGACATATAAACCGTTTCACGGTTCACATTCGGCAGCTCAAGGCCGATATACGGCTTGCCCGGGATCACTTCGACCACACGTACCGCCGACGCTGACAAGGCACGGGCCAAGTCTTTGGCAAGACCAGAAATACGGCTCACTTTCACACCAGGAGCAAGATCTAGCTCATAGCGGGTGATCACCGGGCCTGGGTAGACCCCAACCACCTTGGCTTTGATTTTGTAGTCAGCCAGTTTGGCTTCCACCAGCATCGCCGTTTGCTTCAGCTCTTCCTCTGTGGTCGGCTGGACGTTTTGCTTCGGCGGTGCCAGCAAATCAATCGTCGGCATCGGCGAGGTCGGCTTAGGCAAGTCCGCTTCGCGCTTCATCAAGAATGGGTTGTCCAAGCCCGCCGCTTGTGCCTGGGCCTTCTGGGCATCACGGATTTTCTTGAGGAAGGCTTCTTCATCACTCAAGCCTTCTTCATTATTATCCTCTGCCGGTGCGATTTCACGCTCAGCCCGCTCTAGCTCAGACATACCATCCTGAACACCGATTTCAATATCTTGTGCCGTTGGTGCGGCTTCAGTCTGAACCTCAGCATCAGCGCTTTGCTCTTGGTACACAGGCTCCTGGTAGGCCGCTTGTTGAGAAACAGGCTCTGTGTGCAACGGCTCTGATTCAACCACAGGTTCGAAGGTACCAGTTTGGGCAACATGAGACTCTGTTGTAGCAGGCTCGAAATGAACCTGTGATGAATGTGCTTCGGTTGACTCCGGAACAAAATCATCATTGTTAAATGACATGCCTGAAGACAGTTCCGCCTCTGGAGCAACTTGTGGTTCTGGTACAGCTTGTAGTTCAGATACCACTTGCGGGTTCATTGCTGCTGTTTCTGCTATGGCAGACACAATTGGCTCTGCAGTAGCAACTCCTGCCGCCGCAGCAATCCCCCCAACATTATCAATAGAAGTGTTGTCGATTGCTGGGTCAGCATCAGAAGTTTGGCTCTGCCCCTCATCGACATACACCGTGAAGTTCTCATCGATATCTAGTTGCCTTTCTAACTCAGCAATCGTCATGCCTTTGGCTTGCTGGGTAGATTGAACATCAACAACCTCTTCGACAATAGCCTCGTCACTCTGCGGCTGGACGCCCGCTTGAGGGGATCCCGTCGCAACTGGCTCAACCGGTGTGACTGTTTGCGCAGGCGTATCAATAACAGGCTGGCTCACAGATTGCTCTATTATCACAGCAGCAGGCTCCGCGCTTGCTTCGGCTTGTGCAGCAACAACAGTCGGTGCCGTCACAGCAGTAGCAGTTGCTATCGTTGGTGTCTGGGCTTGGGCTTGGCGATGACGCTCAGGCATCACTATCTTCGGTTCGCTAGAGTCCATCAGTGGATCAGCTTGGAGCCCTACACCATTGAGTAATGGGTCGGGTTGACCCGATTGACCAAAACTTGGTTCCTGACGGGCAAAGCGGCTTCTATCATCAGCAGGCTCTGAAGATGCCTGGCTATTTGAAGCCAACAGCACATCATCGGCATCGGGTTCAGATTCGGTTTGTTGCATCGCCAACTGACGGCCAAACTCGGTCTGGTGCTCATCTGGGATATCGGCTGCAAAAGGCGTTAATGTCTCTGATTTGTCAGAGCGAACCTTGTTGAGCAGCCAAGCAAGAGAGCCAAGCACCGTTTCACCAATGATATCGACAATGGTGAGCCAGGAAATCCCAGTAAACAGGGTAAAGCCCATCGCCCAGGCGAACATTAGAACCAGCGTGGCACCCAGCAAGTTAAACAGCGGCAATGCCATATTCGACACCACATCACCTATCACACCGCCGGAGGAGAAATACCAAATATCATCAAAGTTGAGATCGGCAAGCCCGCAACTGGCGACAAAAATGATGAGCAAACCGAGCAGGCGGGTGCCATAAATCATATAGTCCAGTTTGAGCGGTTGCTGGCGGCGGCGGAAAAGCACCCATGCAGCAAGAATAATGACGGCAGGTAACGGATAGGCCAGCGAGCCAAACGCAAAGAATAAGGTATCGGCCACCAAAGCGCCGAATGCCCCTGCTTTATTTTGTACCGGCCCTTCCCACGCGGTCTGGGACCATGAAGGATCAGCTGGGTCGAAACTCAACAGCGCAACCATGATGAAAATCGCCGACAAAATGCCGATGATTAGAAAACTCTCCAGTAAGCGCTGTCCCCCGGAAAGGCGCATTTTAGGCTGCTTCTTGCCCTTTACTTTCCTCAAAAAAACACTCCGATGTAACAAATTGCTCTAACGTCCCCCCCTTCTGCCCTGTAAGAGCTATGTTGGGGGAGATACGCTGAATCTTTTTAACTATCAGAACAAGGACATCCCTGCTCGTTGTTATTATTATGCCAATGGCTAATGGCGTGTCAGGCGCCAGTAAAACTAATGCCTATCTTATACTAAATAGCGTCATATTTTGCCATTTAGATAAGGTGGATATCGGACGGGGTGGTAATAATTTGTCAGGATGTGCTGAAAATCCCAGCACCTTGGGTTAGTAATAGCTAACTTCGCCAATCTGTTGATCGCTTGACGCTTTCGCTACCTTTACGCCAGTAAACAAAACAAGGCGCCAGAAACAAAACAAGCGGCTGACTGGCCGCTTGTTTGAACTACCCAAAGAGTTTGGATGTATCTTATTTCAGTTGTGAAGCTTAACGCGTTTTGATCACAAGGTTGTTAGTCTGCTTCACTTCTTCCATTACCACATAGGTACGGGTGTCGTTAACACCAGGAAGACGCAGCAAGGTTTCACCCAACAACTTACGGTATGCAGACATATCTGATACACGGGTTTTCAGCAAGTAGTCGAAGTCACCAGATACCAAGTGGCATTCTTGGATGTCTTCAAGTTCTTGCACTGACTTGTTGAACTGCTCAAACACATCAGGCGCACCACGGTTTAGCGTGATTTCCACGAAAACCAATAGGGAGGCATCAAGATACTGAGGGTTTAGCAACGCGGTGTAGCCACTGATGTAGCCCTGACGCTCTAGGCGTCGTACACGCTCAAGACATGGTGTTGGAGACAAGCCTACACGCTTGGATAACTCTACATTTGAAATGCGACCGTCTTTTTGAAGTTCATTCAAAATGTTACGGTCAATACGATCCAATTCCTTGGATGGTTTTTTCTTGGTATCTACCATTTTTTATTCCACCTTCTTACTTCCTTGCAAAAAAATATACTACATCTTTCTATTTTTTAGAATCAAATACTCTGTTAGTCAAACTATACTGCCATTAGATCTGCATTTACATCCTTGTCAATAGCCAATCATACTGGATGCCAAGGGAGGAGCAGCATGATTATTGGAGTCCCCAAAGAAATCAAAAATCACGAATACCGTGTTGGTCTGGTAACCAGCAGTGTCCGTGAGCTCACATCACTCGGTCATCAAGTCCTGGTCGAAACCCAAGCCGGTGTCGGGATCGGGCTGTCAGACTCAGACTATGAGAACGCTGGCGCTACAATTATTTCTAACGCTAAAGAAGTTTTTACCAGATCAGAGATGATTGTCAAAGTAAAAGAGCCTCAAGCAGTAGAAAGAGCCATGCTGAATGAAGGGCAAATTTTATTCACTTATCTCCATCTTGCACCAGATTTTCCGCAAACAAAAGACCTGATTGACAGCAAAGCTGTCTGTATTGCTTACGAAACCGTCACCGACTCAGCAGGCAGATTACCGCTTTTAGCCCCGATGTCAGAAGTTGCGGGCAGAATGTCTATCCAAGCAGGAGCCCAAACGCTAGAGAATTCTAACGGCGGACGGGGCCTATTACTCAGTGGTGTCCCCGGTGTCGAACCGGCCAATGTACTCATATTGGGTGGCGGTGTCGTCGGCTCCAATGCCGCTAGGATGGCAGTGGGCATGCGGGCCAATGTCACTTTGCTTGACCGTAACGTCGATACCTTGAGGGCGCTGGATTGCGAGTTTAGAGGGGCAGTGAATTTGGTGTACTCGACCTCTGAGATCATAGACCAGCTGGTGCCTGAAGCCGATATCATCATTGGTGCGGTGCTGATCCCCGGGGCCGCTGCGCCCAAGCTAATTACCGCCCAGCACGTCAAGCAGATGAAACCCGGTTCGGCATTGGTTGATGTCGCTATTGACCAAGGCGGATGCTTTGAAACTTCGCACCCGACAACCCATACGGAACCCACCTATATAGTCGACAATGTGGTCCATTATTGCGTTGCTAATATGCCGGGCGCGGTGGCGAGAACATCGGCCTTTGCTCTCAATAATGCCACCCTGCCCTATGTCATTAAGCTGGCAAATCTCGGTTATAAAAAAGCCCTTTTGGACGATTCCGGATTCCTTGCAGGGCTGAATGTGATACATGGTAAAGTGACATGTAAAGAGGTCGCCGATAGTTTTGACTTGCACTATACCGATCCAACAGTCGCGATTAGCATGTACTAGCACATCATTTATATATAACTTTTAGCTATCACTTATAGCAAATACATCTAAATAAATTATCATCGCTGCCGGGAATCCACCTCGGCAGCGTGACTTTACAGGGAAAAGGCTGCGCTACAATCCTCCTCTTTCCATAGCGCCTCAATTTACCTACAATCACTCTTCACAAGATCAAAAATCTCATTCAGCCTGGAGAAGTAATGAGTAACGTAAGACATTGTAAACTGCTCATCCTTGGTTCTGGTCCTGCTGGTTATACGGCAGCCGTTTATGCTGCACGTGCCAACCTAAACCCGGTAATGATTACGGGTATGCAGCAAGGTGGTCAGCTCACTACCACCACAGAAGTAGAAAACTGGCCAGGTGACGCTGAAGGCCTAACCGGTCCTGCACTTATGGATCGCATGAAAGAGCACGCTGAGCGATTCGAGACCGAAATCATTTTTGATCACATCAATGAAACTGATTTTAGCCAGCGCCCTTTCCGCCTAAAAGGCGACAGCGGTGAATACACCTGTGATGCTTTGATCATCTCGACCGGTGCATCGGCCAAATACCTTGGCCTAGAGTCAGAAGAAAACTTCAAGGGCCGCGGCGTTTCTGCTTGTGCGACCTGTGACGGTTTCTTCTACCGCAACCAGAAAGTGGCAGTTGTCGGTGGTGGTAATACTGCCGTTGAAGAAGCGCTTTACCTATCTAACATCGCTTCAGAAGTTCACCTGATCCACCGTCGTGATACCTTCCGTTCAGAGAAGATCCTGATCAAACGATTGATGGACAAAGTCGAGAACGGCAATATTATCCTGCACACCGATCGCGTGCTCGATGAAGTGCTGGGCGACGAAATGGGCGTAACTGCCGTGCGCATCAAAGATACCCAATCTGATGCAACCGAAACGCTTGATGTGATGGGTGCTTTCATCGCAATCGGCCACCAGCCAAATACTGGCATTTTTGAAGGCCAACTTGAGATGAACAACGGTTACATCAAGGTACAGTCTGGTACTGAAGGTAACGCCACCCAAACCAGCGTAGAAGGTATCTTCGCTGCAGGTGATGTCATGGACCACACTTATCGTCAGGCTATTACCTCTGCCGGTACTGGCTGCATGGCAGCACTTGATGCCGAGCGTTTCCTCGACGCGCTAGAACAACAAAAATAATACTTATGGCCACCTTTCAAGGTGGCCTTTTTAGCCTTCACCTTTAAGCCGGCTGCCCTAGCGGCTCAAGAATTTAATATGGATAAACAATTACAACGCGATTTAACCAAATGGTTGAAATCACAGAGTAAGCTGGCTAAACGCTGGCTCATGCTCAGTGTCGGCCTGGGGTTCTTGTCGGGGTTGCTACTCGTTGGCCAAGCTGCTTTGCTTGCCCATATCCTGCACCAACTCATTATTGAACACACCGATAAATATCAGCTGGTTTCCAGCTTCGTCGGCCTGTTTGTCGTCGTCGGCCTGCGAGCCGCCTGTAGCTGGGGCCGGGAAATATTCGGTTACCGCTGCGGCGAACAAATACGGCTGCATATCAGACAACTGATCCTGCAACGTTTGCAACAGTTAGGTCCGGCCTATATCAAAGGCAAGCCTGCGGGTGTCTGGGCGAGCCTGGTACTGGAGCAGGTAGAAGAGATGCAAGACTTCTTCTCCCGCTATATCCCACAAATGTCGATTGCGGTGCTGGTTCCCCTGGTGATCCTGTTTGCCGTCTTCCCGCTAAACTGGGCCGCTGGACTAATTTTCCTGATCACCGCACCGCTGGTTCCTATGTTCATGGCACTGGTCGGCCTCGGTGCTGCTGATGCCAACCGCCGTAACTTCAAAGCACTCCAGCGCCTTTCAGGTCATTTTTATGACCGTTTACAAGGTTTGTCGACCCTGCGTTTGTTCAACCGTGCTGAAGCCGAAGCAGAAAACCTCCACGCGGCTTCCCATGTGCTGCGCAAGCGTACTATGGAAGTGTTGAGGATGGCCTTCCTGTCATCGGCAGTACTGGAGTTCTTTTCGGCTATCTCAGTGGCAATCGTTGCGGTTTACTTTGGTTTCTCGTTCATTGGCGAGCTGAACTTCGGCCACTACGGCGTACCAATCAGCCTATTTACCGGCCTGTTCATTTTGGTACTGGCACCTGAGTTCTACCAGCCTCTGCGTGACCTGGGGACTTTCTACCATGCCAAAGCCCAAGCGATCGGGGCAGCCGAGTCTATTGTTGAGTTCCTCGACAGCGAAGCCGATGGCATGAGCCAAGGCCAAACCAATCTAGACTCCCCTGAGACTATCTCTATCAGTGCCGAGCAGTTGGAAGTACTGAGCCCACAAGGCCAAGCCTTGGCAGGCCCGCTTAATTTCGATATTAATGCCCATGAGCAAGTAGCCTTAGTCGGCCCAAGTGGTGCCGGTAAAACCAGCCTGCTCAATGCCCTACTAGGCTTCTTGCCTTACCGCGGCAGCTTGAAAATCAACGGCGTCGAGCTTAGCGAGCTTGACCACAGCCAGTGGCGACAGGCAATCAGCTGGGTCGGACAAAACCCACTACTGCTGCACGGTACTGTCCGAGACAACATCACATTGGGCAACCCGCTAGCGACTGACGAGCACATCATGCAAGTTTCGCAGCAAGCCTATGCCGATGAATTTATCTCGCGCCTGGAGAAAGGTTACCAGCACCAGGTGGGAGACCGTTCCGGTGGCCTTTCTGTCGGCCAGGCACAGCGTATCGCCGTTGCCCGTGCCATGCTGCAAAGCGGTGCCTTCTGGATTCTCGATGAACCGACTGCCAGCCTCGATGCCAACTCCGAGCATTTGGTACTAGATAGCCTGAAAAATGCCGTCAGTGGCCAAACGGCCCTTATGGTCAGCCACCGCCTAGACCAACTGGCCGCTATGGACCGTGTTTTGGTGATGGATAACGGCAAATTGGTCCAGAACGGTCCGTTTGAACAGATCCGCCAGCAAGGCCTACTTGCTGAGATGCTAGCCCATACCGACAAGAGGGATCTCGATGCGTGATTTAATCCCTTACCTCAAGCTATACCGTAAACACTGGTTTGGCCTAACACTGGGTATGCTACTGGGGCTTGGCACCCTATTAGCTGCCATGAGCCTGTTAACCCTATCAGGCTGGTTTATTGCCGCTTCGGCAGTGGCAGGCCTGACTATCGCCCGTGAGACCTTCAACTACATGTTGCCAGGTGCTGGCGTACGAGGTTTCTCGATAGCCCGCACGGCTGGGCGCTGGGGTGAGCGAGTGGTCAGCCACAACGCGACTTTCAAGTTGCTGGCAGATCTACGCTTGTTCTTCTTCCGCAAACTGACACCGTTGATCCCGGGCCGCCAGACCAACTTGCGCGATGCTGACCTGCTCAACCGTTTGGTGGCTGATGTCGATGCAATGGACCATGTCTATTTGCGTTTGGTTAGCCCATTGCTCATTGGCGTAATCGGCTTGCTGGCAATCACCGGCTTCCTGGCCTGGTTCGACCCAACCATCGGCCTGACTTTAGGTGCTATTTTGCTGGCCCTAATGCTGATCCTACCGGTCATCTTCTACCGTTTGGGTAAAGCCAATGGTGAAACCTTGACCATGGCCAAAGCCAACTACCGGGTGAAGATGCTTGATTGGATCCAGGGCAATGCCGAACTATTGTTGTTCAATGCCGAGGACCGCTACTACCAGGCAGCCCTTGATGAACAGCAATCTCTTCTCAATGCCCAGCGCAAGATGGCAAACCTGACCGGCCTCGCCAATGCTATCTTAATGGCAGCTACCGGCTGGACCCTGGTTTTGATCACCTGGATGGCTGCCGATGGTATTGCTGGCCAAGCACCAGACCCGTTTGTGGCAATGGTCGCCTTCGCGACTATGGCGAGTTTCGAACTGATGATGCCTGTAGCTGGCGCGTTCCAGTACCTAGGCCAAACCCTGACGTCAGCCCGCCGCCTCAATGAGATCATTGAAGCAACGCCGGATACCCCGTTTGATCCCGATGGCCACACCGCCGAGGTTCAAGGGGCGCTGGATATTCAGAACATCAGCTATACCTACTACGGTAGCGATGAGCCGGTATTGAAAGATATCTCTTTGACTATCGGGGCGGGTGAAAAGGTTGCCCTGCTTGGCCGTACCGGTTGTGGTAAATCAACCTTGCTGCAGCTGTTGACCCGTAACTGGGATCCTCAGCAAGGGCAGATCGCCCTAGACGGTGTCTCGCTGCCAAAATGGCAGGAAGCGCCACTGCGCAAAGCCATTACGGTCGTCAGCCAGCGGGTGGATGTCTTCAATGGTTCACTGCGTGAGAACCTGATTCTAGCCAAACCAACAGGCACTGACGAAGAGTTCTGTGAAGTGCTTGAAAAAGTCGGTCTTGAAGCACTGCTGGAAGGCAAAGGCTTGGATACCTGGCTTGGTGAAGGTGGCCGCCAGATTTCTGGGGGTGAACGCCGCCGTATCGGCATTGCCCGTGCCCTGCTGCACGATGCGCCAATCCTGCTGATGGATGAGCCAACTGAGGGCCTAGACCGCCGTACCGAGCAACAGATCATGAGCTTGTTGCTTGAGCACGCCAAAGACAAAACGGTGCTGTTTATCACCCACCGCTTGGTTGGCCTGGAACAGATGGATCATATCTGTTTGATGGACGAGGGCGAAATCATCGAACAAGGCAAGCACCGGGAGCTGCTCGGTCAGAATGGCCGTTACACAGAGCTTTGGCAACGTATCTAGCCCAAACCTAATTTTGTGTATGCCAAAAACCAAAACGAGAGCCCGTTGGCTCTCGTTTTTTATTTGGGCAGCATCAACAGTCGCAGCCTGATGTTAAACCGGCATCGTCCAGTCTTCATTGATACAAGCCGTCAGGATATGGTCTTCCCACTTGCCGTTGATAAGCAGGTAATCCTTAGCCTCACCCTCAATGACAAAGCCGCATTTTTTCAGCACAGCGGCACTCCTGGCGTTGCGGGGCATATAGGCTGCCATAATCCGGTGGAAACTCTGGTCTTCGAACATCCAGCGGTTCGCTGCAGCCAATGCACGGCTCATCAAACCCTGCCCTTGGCAATCCTGATCAAGCGAATAACCCACATGGCAAGCATGGAAGGGATGACGCACGAGGTTGCTGTAATTTACCACCCCACAAATTTCATCACTGCTTTTCTGCTGGATCACAAAGTAGTAGGCCATTTTATGTTTGTGCAACTGCATCAATTGCTCCAAACGCCGATGCCAACCTGTTTCGGTAAAGAAAGCCTCTTCACGCAGCGGTTCCCAAGGCTGGAGGAAGGCCCTGTTACGTTGGTAGTATGCGGTAATGGCCGCGACATCTTTGGTGGTAATAAGCCTAACAACCGCATCACCAATATCGATTGACGTTGCCCGGGTGATAATTGAATGAAACAACAGCACATTATCCTTATGCGACATACAATGTTGAAACGTTAGCACAGCCAACCAGCGATGAATACACCCGGAAGATAAACTTATTTCAGGACAAAGATTTGGCCGCATGTTTGAGCTATCATTGTGATAGCCGCGCCGCGATTGACGCTAACCAACACAGTGATGACTATGTATTACGACCACCTTGATACGGTATTGGGAAAGATATACTTATTAGCAGACGAGCAGGGATTACGACAACTTACTATCGCTAGTGGCGGATTTTCCCCAGACAGCCACTGGGAACATGACCCGGATTTCATGGCCCCGTTTATCGCCCAGCTCGCTGAATACCTCGACGGAAAACGCAAACAGTTCACCATCCCCCTCGCCCCCCACGGTACCGACTTCCAGCAACAAGTGTGGCAAGCCATTAGCGAAATCCCCTACAACAGCCACCGTTCATACCAACAAATCGCCACCCACATCGAGCATTCAACCGCCATCCTTGCCATCGGCATGGCAAAAAACGTCAACCCTATCCCAATCATTATCCCGTGCCACCGGGTCGCAACCGAAGTCGAGGCGCAGCAAAGCTGTCGCTACGGGCAGGATCTGATCTGCCAGCTCAGGGAGCTAGAGCAAGGAAAGTTGAGGTTGTTGAAGTAGAAAAGATCGGTTCTGGGTTCTGGAGGCAGAATTTGCCGAAAGCTTCGATACATCAGGATCTTGCTTCTGTTTTTCGCTTTTTCAAAGATCTCGTATCCTATCCTAATAGCCCCTGTTTCTGCTTTTGCTTCTCCCAGGAACTAGGACCCGCTTTTCCTAGGACCTCAAAAAACAAAGGAGCCCTAAGGCTCCTTTGGCATAATATCCATCACTAAATCGACAGCTTAGTGTTTTCCGATGCCATACTCCCGCAACTTGTTGGCGACGGCGGTGTGCGACACACCAAGCCTTTTCGCTAGCTTGCGGGTTGACGGGTAGCTGCGGTAGAGGCTGTTGAGAATGCCTGACTCATAGCGCTTCATGATTTCATCCAGCGAGCCATCTAAGGTTTCTTCGCTGATCACGGTTGCCGATTCATTTTCCGGCAACTGGATATCATCAACACTGATTTCCGTCCCTTCAAGCTGGGTCATCGCACGGAACAGAACGTTTCGCAGCTGGCGGATATTACCTGGCCATGCATATTGACTCAGGTACTGGGCGACCTCAGGGGAAATAGACGGTTTAGGCTGCTGCAATTCCTGGGCAAACTGGCTCAAAAACAGGTCGGCCAACGGGACAATATCAGCGGTTCTTTCACGCAGTGGCGGTACGGTCAGGGCCAAGACATTGAGTCGGTAGTACAAGTCTTCCCTGAACTGTCCCGTCGCTACCAGCTCAGGCAACTTCTTCTGGGTCGAGCAGATCACCCGGACATCCACCTTCATCTCCTTCTCTTCGCCTACACGACGGAACGTACCGTCCTGCAGGAAGCGAAGCAGTTTGATCTGCAGGTGCTCAGACATTTCGCCCACTTCGTACAGGAAGGCAATACCACCATCAGCTTGTTCGAAGATACCTTTCTTGCCTGGTTCGGTAGCGGTTGCCGCCATACCAAATAATTCGGTTTCAGCCGCGTTATCTGGCATCGACATGCAGTTAACCAACAAGAAAGGGTTATCGCGGCGCAGCGAGCGCTGGTGGCAGGCCCGAGCCAGCATTTCCTTACCTGTACCGGTCTCGCCCTGAATGAGCAATGGGGCATCCAACATCGCCAACTTTTTAGCTTGTGACACCAACTGCTTGAAGCGGGAGGACTGGCCAACTAGGTGCTCAAAGCCATTGTCACCACTGAGTTGGCGCATCGCCAACGGCATCTTGGCTTCCGATAAGGATTTAAGCAGGATAACCGCACTGGCCAAGACTTGCTCTTCAGTCTCGTCGGTGACATAAACCGGCATGATTTCCATCATGTAATCAAGACCGGATAACACCACCAGCTCACTGCGTCGGCTAGCCTTCTCTTTTTCTAACCAGTTGTGAACATTGAAACCGACAAAGGTCTGAATATGTTCACCGACAATTTCTTCACGGCTTTTGCCAAGTAATACTTCAGCTGCGTCATTGGCTAGATCGATCTTGCCTTGCAAGCTAACAGAGAAAAACGGATCAGGTAAGGCTTCCAGCAATGCTTTGAGCTCTTTGTGTTCACGCTCGCTCGGCATGAACTGGATCTTTCTAACATCTGTCACTCCGTCCAATTGGCGGATCTGCGACATCAGCTGGCTGAACTGCTCAAACTCAACTTCTGGGCAGTTTAGGTAAATAATCCCAACCCGGTCAATTTCAATGCCCCGTAAGTCAATCTGCCGGCTCGCAAGGATATCCAGCAGCTCTCGGGTCATGCCAAGTCGGTCTTCGCAAAAGACTTGTAGCCTCATATTTATTATCTTCCAAGGTGTCAGGAATTGTTGACACTAGAAGTTTGCGCCTTCCCTGTAGTTGAGTCAAGTCATTGACGTCCATACCTGAGAGGTTGCGCACTATCAATCCATCGGCAGTGAAATATCGCCGTACTGAATAAAATGAATGAGGTCAAAATCGACCCAAAGACAAAAAATAAGGCCCTCGCAGGGCCTTATTTTTCTGGGTCGTCACCTAGTCTTGACGGTCTTTGTGGGTCAGGCGCGTAAGCAGATCCTTGCGGATTTCGCTCAGCTTAGGTTGCTGCTCCGGCTGCCATGGCAAAGGCCGCATTAGGCTAATTGCTTTAAGCCCCAAGCGCCCCGTCAGCAAACCAACCCCGACACCTTGTGCGACCCGGGTGGACACCCTACCCGCCAAATCCATCGACAGCATGTCCATCCCCCCGTCGGCAATGACTTCAGTAGCGCCCGCCACAGCCATGTTAGCCAATACCAGTTTAACCAACTTGATCCGCGACCAATAGCCTAACTCAACGCCATAGACCTTGGAAATCTGGTCAATCAAGCGGAAATTGCGCCAAGCCACCAGCAGCATATCCGCCAAGGCCAACGGGCTAACCGCGACCATCACAGCAGCTTCGCTGGCATATTTCGCCACCAGTTTACGCGCTAGCTTATCTTGCTGGCCCAGCACCATACGATCATAGAGTTGCATCACTTCACGGTCATTGTGGGTCGCGGCCAGGGAGTTTAGCCATTTATCATAGCCGGCATGCTCCTCCACTGCCTTGCCCTGTTTAGCTAGCTTGGTACAAAATGCCTTGGCTTGACCAATACCATCAGCCTCAAGCAATGCCTGGGCCTGTTCACGCTCACTCTGGCGCTGCTTTAAACGGCGCAGGCTTAGAAGCTCACGGCCCAAAGCAGTAATACCTGCTCCGGCAATACCCGCGACAATCACACTCCAGCCAAGGGCTAGCCAGTCCCCGCCCTGATACGCCGTCACAACATAATCCACCGTTTGCCAACCGACCATCGCAGCACCGGCAACCAGCAACCCTTTAAGCCAACCGGAGCGGCGCTTGGGTTTGCTTCTCAGCGCCCTGTCGAGCTCAGCTTCGACATCGGCTTGGTCGATATCTGTGGTTTCTGGCAAGAACGTCTTCTCCTGCTCGGCAAACTGGAGCTGGGAGGTCAACTCCACCTCGGCGGCTGCCGGCTCAGGCTTGACTGGCTCATCAAAGACAATTTTACTTTTCAACGGCTCACTCATTGCAGTTTGTCCCCTAACAGGTACTCCATCGCCTTATCCATCCGGATATGCGGCAATGGCTCGTCGCTTTGCATTTCAAGCGGACGGAAATTAATAAAATCAAATCCGGACTGCTGCCAAAACGCATCGTTTGGCAATCGGCGAGGGACTTCGCCGGGGAACAAGGTTTTCGCCTCCTCGTCGATTTGATGCCCCCTCAGCGCAGGGACCTGGCGACCGTGGTAATCCACAAAGCCCGGCTCAGTTGCCTGTATCGATGACAGGCTGACACAATCCATCTTGATCCCTTCAAATGACGCTGTCTGCCATGCTTCATTCACCAACTGCTGAAGCAGGCTGACCAGATTAGGATGCTGCTCCGGCGTCACGTGATCGGCTTTGGTCGCCGCGAATAGCACCTTGTCTATCCGTGGAGAGAACAAGCGTTTTAGCATCGAACTGCGGCCGTAACGGAAACTTTGCATTAACTGATCCAGAGCCTGGCGCATATCATTGAAGGACTCCGGCCCAGCATTAAGTGGCTGTAGGCAGTCAACCAAGATGATCTGACGGTCAAACTTGGAGAAATGCTCTTTGTAAAACGCCTTCACCACATGCTGCTGGTAATAGCGGTAGCGGCTCTTTAGCATACCCAAGTTGGTTTCATCACTGGCATCATTCCACTGCTGCTCAGTAATTTTCTCCAGCCAAACCATAGGGAAGAACTGCAATACCGGCGCCCCGGCCAACTCGCCCGGTAAGACAAAGCGCCCAGGCTGCACCCAATGCAAGCCGCCTTCAGCTTTACACTTGTACAAGTACTCGGTAAATCGTGCTGAGATTTGCTCAATCAAGGTTTCATCGGCTGGCGCTAGAGGGTCAAACTCCTCGGCCATAGCCAACCATCCCGTTGCCAACTCGGCACGCTTGCCTTTCAATATCTGGGCTTGCTGGCGTGACCATGTCATGAAATCCAGCTCCAGCAGCGGCAGATCCAACAACCACTCACCAGGGTAGTCGACAATATCGAGGTACAAGGTAGCGGTGTCCTGCAACAGTTTCATCGGCCCCCGCTGGGGCTTATATCGCAGGGCCAAACGGGTCTGGCTGACATCCCGGGTTGGCTCGGGCCAACTTGGAGGGGCCGAAAGCAACGCCCCCATCCCCTCTTCGTAGCCAAATTTCGGCACATGCATATCAATCTGCGGCACCCGTTTGGCGCCCAATAACTGCCCGTCACGAACAGCAGTGAAGAGTGGCAACCTCGGATTGGTGCTCACATGCATAAGTTGATTGACCAGTGATGTAATAAAAGCGGTCTTACCCGCCCGGGACAAGCCCGTCACCGCCAAGCGTACGTGGCGGTCCAAACTCCGGTTCACCAGTTTGTTCAACTCATTGCTAAATCGATTCATAAACTTTCCTGAAAAAATTCACTCACAGCGCGAAACGGCTCATAGCCAAACTATACGCCGGGCGTTATTAACCCTTGATGAACCATTACGTTCACCTATCACCCGATACCAATTCTTTGTGTATATGGAGAGGAAAATGTTCCATGGCGAAAAAAGAAAAAGCAGGCGGCTGCCTGCTTTTGTGCGTACCTGCCCACTAGAGGTTACGGAATTCGCGATCCACCTTGAAGGCCGAGGAAGTCACATAGGACTCCATATCACGCAGTTCCTGTTCCATCTTGTCGAGCTCAACTTCGACATTGTGCAGGATTTGCCCCGCAGGCTTTCCTGCTTGCCAAGGCTTCTGCTTGACATGATGTTCGCGGAAGATGGTCTGTTGCTGACTCCGCTCTTCCGGCATTTTCTCCAAGATGAAACACGCAGCGATATAGGCCACAGTGACAAAAAAACCAACTCCGAGTAAAAACGCTGACACAGTGAGGATCCTCACCAACCAGATTTCCATACCAAAGTATTCGGCAACACCGGCACAAACGCCACCTAACTTACCGTTTTTCGGGTCGCGGTAGAGGGTTTTACTCATGATTTGCGCCTCCATTGCGGCACTTCCGCATCTAGAATTCGTTCTAGGGTCACAATCCGCTCTTGCATCTGCTCTGCGCGAGCCACCAGCGCCTGCAGTTTCTGCTGATCATCACCAGACAGCCCTTCACTAGCATGCTTCTTGCTTCGGTAGTGAAGGATCAACCACAGCGGGGCAACAAAGATCATGAATACGACTAACGGCCAAACAATAAACCCCATAGACATTATTTCTCTCCTTTAATTCGCGCAGATTCAATTCATTAGATTGTCACAATAGCCACAACCATCATAACAACCAATTTCTGTTAAGGTGAATTACTCTTTGTCCTTGAGGTTGGCTTTCATGCGCTCAAGCTCTTTTTCGATTTCATCTTGTGCCTGTAGATCAGCAAATTCATCATGCAGGTTCTTACCACGCCCAATGCTGTAGCTATCGGCTTCTGCTTCCATCTCATCAATACGGCGCTCGTATTGCTCGAATTTCGACAGTGCTTCGTCTACCTTGCCGGTATCCAACTGGCGGCGTACATCACGGCGGGTATCAGCAGCCTTGTGGCGCATTACCAACGCCTGCTGGCGGGCACGGGTTTCCTGAAGCTTACGCTCTAGCTCAGCCACTTCAGCCGCCAGCTTTTCGATGGTTTCTTCCACCAGCTTGTATTCTTCGTGCAAAGTCAGCGCAACATCGTTCAGCTTCTGCTTTTCAATCAAGGCTGCACGGGCAAGATCCTCGCGACCTTTCTGGATAGCCAAACTGGCTTTTTCCTGCCAATCACGGCTTTGTGATTCAATCGCCTGAATACGGCGCTGCAACTCTTTCTTGTCAGCCAAAGCACGCGCTGAAGAAGTACGAACTTCAACCAGTGTATCTTCCATTTCCTGGATGATAAGGCGGATCATTTTCTGAGGATCTTCCGCCTTATCTAGCAATGAATTGACGTTGGCATTAACGATATCGGCAAAACGTGAAAAAATACCCATAATTGTATCTCCTAAGTTGTTCGGGAAGCTCGGGGCTCGGCAAAAACATTTTCAGAGAGCTTTACGGCTTCAAGCTCTTCATGCTTTTACCTAGGGCCCTCTCTTCCAAGGGCCAATAGCCGCTTTCCTTGCTCTTTTCAACTCCCGTGCCAACTTTTTGCCTGTTTAAAATCATGCATTTAGCTTTGCGCCTTTTGTAACCGCCTGCTAAGGTGTAACTAATTACGCCAACTATTAGCGAGATTAACCATGCGTAAAACAGATAATCTGATTGGCGAGTCAGAGGCTTTTCTCACGGTACTGGACCAAACATCCCGCCTCGCCCCACTGGATCGCCCTATCTTGATCATCGGCGAACGGGGAACCGGTAAAGAGCTCATCGCCCAACGTCTGCATTACCTGTCCCGCCGCTGGGACCAACCTCTGATCTCGCTTAACTGTGCCGCCCTGAGCGAGGGCGTGATTGATTCCGAATTGTTCGGCCATGAAGC
Source organism: Photobacterium sp. BZF1 (assembly GCF_014349205.1). Classification (NCBI taxonomy): domain Bacteria; kingdom Pseudomonadati; phylum Pseudomonadota; class Gammaproteobacteria; order Vibrionales; family Vibrionaceae; genus Photobacterium; species Photobacterium sp. BZF1. The sequence goes on along the minus strand of NZ_JACSOF010000027.1, from coordinate 31,432 downwards.
AGGGTCTTTTACCGGTGCTAAAGGCCGCCACCAAGGGCGCTTCGAGCGGGCCGAAAGCGGCACTTTATTTCTTGATGAACTGGCTACCGCGCCGATGGGCGTTCAGGAAAAATTGCTGAGGGTGATTGAATACGGCGAATACGAACGGGTTGGTGGTAGCAATACCTGCCTGGCCAATGTCCGCCTGATTTGTGCCACCAACGAAAACCTGCCGCAACTCGCTGCTGACGGTAAATTCCGCTCTGATTTACTCGATCGGTTGGCCTTTGACATTATCCACCTTCCCCCTCTTAGAGAGCGCCAAGAAGATATTTTGCCTCTGGCCGAATATTACGCGGTAAAAATGTGCCGTGAGCTCAACTTCAGTTTCTTTGCCGGATTTAGCCAGCACGCTCAGCAACAACTGCAAAACTACCCGTGGCCGGGCAATATCCGCGAGCTTAAAAATGTCGTTGAACGCTCAGTGTTCCGCCATAGCCTCGAAGACGAACCCGTCGACACCATCACCTTCGACCCGTTCAAGCCGCCTTGGGCACAAGACAAAGAGCAAGACAGCAGTGCAGTTAGTCCACAGGAAAGTGACCAACCAAAGACAGCAAGCGATACAGACTGGGCATTCCCCCTCGACTTTCGCCAATGGCAGCAAGATCAGGAGGTTGACATACTGCAACAGGCGCTTGAACAGGCCCAGTTTAATCAACGCAAAGCCGCTGAATTACTCTGCTTGAGCTACCATCAACTGAGGGGGCTTCTAAGAAAATACCAGCTAGTGGGCAGTGAATAAGCCCAATTCATACGCTGATGCCTATCTGTTTGTGTAATACCTAGCAGGGATAGAAGCACATTTTGCGCATTTTCTGGCCATAAAGAACCTAGAAATAACAGGTATTTTAGTGAGGTGGCTTGGTGACAGAGTGGGTTAATGGTAAATTTATAATCTTGTTTCCAAAAAATGTCCTTATCCTATGAGCGCCTATACTCGTCTTTTGCTTGTGTGCGTCAGCCTTGCCGGCCTGATTGGCTGTAGTGATGACCCGCAGCAGGATAGCGATATTCGCAGCCGCGGCTTCGTCTATTGCGGACAAGATAAGCCAACAACCTTTAACCCACAGTTAATCGATGGTGGATTGACGGCTGATACCTTGGCTGCGCAACTTTTCGACCGCCTTTTGCTGCTTGATCCTGTTAGCCACCAACCTCTGCCGTCCCTGGCCAGTGGATGGTCCATCAGTGATGACGGTTTGGCCTACACCTTTACCTTGCGTGAAGGTATCGAGTTTCAAACTACCGATTGGTTTACACCTACGCGCCCGTTCAATGCTCAGGATGTGGTGTTTAGCTTTAAGCGAGTCATTAAGTCTGACCACCCGTTCCATGCGGTGTCTGGTGGTCGCTACCCGTGGTTTGACAGCCAAGGGTTTGCCAACCTAATTGAAGATATCGAGGTCGTTGACCCTCTCACGGTAAAGTTTACCCTGAGCCGGCCTGACAATGCCTTTTTATCCAACCTGGCTACCACTTACGCGGTGATCCACTCGCAGGAATATGCCGAGCAGACCCTGCGTGCCGGTAAGCCAGATCAACTGGATTCTCTCCCAGTCGGTACCGGGCCGTTTTACCTCGATAACTACCAAGCCAATGATTTTGTCCGCCTCAACCGCCATGAAGGCTACTGGCTAGGCGCGGCACCGATGGAGCAAGTGGTGTTTGATATCGCCAGCCGCGGTACCGGAACACTGGCAAAATTGCTAAGCCATGAGTGTGATGTATTGTCAGCGCCGGTTGCCAGTCAGTTGCCTATCATCAGTGCCGACGAAGACTTTAACCTCAATGCCCAAACCGGCATGAACGTGGCTTTCCTGGCATTGGACAACAACCAGCCGGAGCTCAGCGATATTCGGGTACGCAAGGCGATAAACCACGCCATTAACCGTGAAAACCTACTCAATTCGGTTTATTACGGTACTGGCACCAAGGCGCGCAGCATACTGCCACCGATGTCCTGGGCCTATAACCACGGCAGTCAGGCGCTGGACTATGACCCGGTCAAAGCCCGTACTTTGCTCAAGGAAGCAGGCTTTGAAAAGAACCTTAGCTTGACCTTGTGGGTGCCGCTTGAGCCTCGCCCGTATAACCCTAGCCCGAGGAAAACCGCTGAGTTGATCCAGGCCGACCTCAATGCGGTCGGCGTCAAAGTCGACATTATCACCCAGGATACGGTTAACCGATTCAGTGCCATCGACAAGTTCAACAGCGATTTGATTCTGACCGGTTGGGTGGCTGATAATGGCGATCCCGACAACTTCCTGCGCCCGCTGCTATCTTGTGATGCCAAGCAAGCCGGATTGAACGTGGCGAACTGGTGCAACCTTAGCTTCGACAACCTGCTGGAGTTGGCCTCCCGAACCCCGAAATTGAACCAACGACTCAATTACTACCACCTTGCCCAGGATATCTTGGACACTGAGGTACCGATTGTCCCGCTGGCCCATGGCGTCCATTTCCAGGTCCATCACCGCTCCCTTGAGGGGCTACAGATGAGCCCGTTTGGCACCCGCTCCTTCTCGACAGTCTTCCGCCGGAGCGAGATCTAATATGTTTATCTATACCATCCGTAGGCTAAACCTTTTCCTCATTACCCTGCTGATCTTAACCCTGATCGGCTATAGTCTTTTACGCCTCGATAGTACCTCACTATGGAGCACTCAACCGTTTTTCTCTGGTTGGGCTGTTTACCTCGATAACCTGCTGTCTGGTCATTTGGGGCTTAACCAGCAGGGCGAGCCTATTGTCAACGAAGTCATGGCCGTCTTCCCTGCCACCCTTGAACTCAGCTTCTTTGCGTTTGTACTATCACTGTTGATCGGTATCCCTGTCGGTACCCTTGCCGGAGTAAAACGCGGTAAATACATTGATACCGCCATCTCATCGATTACCTTGGTTGGTTACTCGATCCCACTGTTCTGGCTAGCAACGCTGCTTATCCTGCTGTTCTCTCTGAAACTGGGCTGGTTACCCGTCTCTGGCCGCTACAGTCTGCTGTATGAGATTGACCACATCACCGGAGTTGCCCTTATCGATGTAATGCTGTCTGACAAGCCATACCGTGCCGAAGCCCTCATGGACACAATCAGGCACCTCGTGCTGCCGACCGTCGTATTGGCAATGGCACCGACCACCGAGGTAATACGCCTAACCCGCGCATCGGTATCGGATGTCATGGAGCAGAACTTTATCAAGGTGGCACAAACCAAAGGCTTGTCGATGTTTGAAATCATCACCCGGCATGTGCTGAGAAACGCCATTCCGCCTATTATCCCGAAACTGGGTATGCAGTTTTCAACCATGATGACCTTCGCCATGCTGACTGAGTCCATCTTCAACTGGCCGGGGATCGGGCGCTGGTTGCTCGATGCGATCTCAACCCAGGACTATGTCGCTATCCAGGCCGGTGTCATCACCGTCGGTAGCTTTATCCTGATTGCCAACATCCTGTCTGATTTGACCGGCGCTTTTGTCAATCCACTGGTTCGCAAGGAATGGTATGCTATCAAATAACATTTACCAGGAGACCAAGATCCCGACCCAGATCGAGCGAGCTTGGCAAAATTTCAGAAACAACTCCCTGGCTATGTTTGGTCTATGGTGTTTGGTTCTGCTTACCTTAATCACGCTACTTGCCCCTTGGCTGACACCGTATGATGCTTTCACCCAAGTGGGTGAACTGCTGATGCCACCGTCGTGGGATACCGCGGGCAAAGTGGAATATTTCTTCGGTACCGATGACCTTGGCCGCGACATGCTCAGCCGTTTGCTGCTTGGCTCGCGCCTGACCTTCGGCTATGCCGTATTAGTTGCACTCGCCTCGGCGGCGATTGGTATTCTGATAGGTGTATTAGCGGGTATGACCCGAGGGTTGAAATCCAGTTTCCTCAACCATGTGTTGGATACTGTGCTCTCTATCCCTTCATTGCTGCTGGCTATCATTGTCGTTGCCTACATGGGCCCAGGTGAAACCAATATCTTGCTTGCCATTTGGTTAGCGTTGATCCCACGATTTATCCGTGCGGTCTATACTGCCGTGCACAATGAAGTTGAGAAAGATTACATTATGGCCGCCCGCCTTGATGGCGCCAACGACTTCTACTTGCTGTACAACTCGATTTTACCCAATATCCTGACCGTGCTGACCAATGAGTTTACCCGGGCAATTTCTATTGCGATCCTTGATATTGCAGCGCTTGGTTTCCTTGGGCTCGGTGCACAAGCACCCATGCCAGAGTGGGGAGCCATGCTGGGTGACTCTATTGAGCTAATTTACCTAGCACCTTGGACAGTGACTTTACCGGGGCTCGCCATTACGTTTAGCGTATTGGTTGTAAACTTAGTAGGAGAAGGACTCCGCCAGGCCATTAATGCGGGGATTGACTGATGCCACTGTTAGATATACGTAACCTGACCATTGAAATCGATACGCCCCAAGGGATGGTGAAAGCGGTTGACCGCATGAGCCTGACGATTAACGAAGGCGAGATCCGTGGTCTGGTGGGTGAATCCGGTTCAGGTAAAAGCTTGGTCGCCAAAGCCATTGCCGGCGTAACCAAGAGTAACTGGCGTGTAAGTGCCGATCGCCTCCGGTTAGGAGATATTGATCTGCTGACCCTGTCACCGCGTGAACGCCGGCGCGTGGTAGGACGCGAGATCGCGATGATTTTCCAAGAGCCTTCATCCTGTCTTGACCCGTCTGAAAAAGTCGGTGAGCAGTTGGAAGAAGCCATTCCGTCATCATCATTCGATGGTTACTTCTGGCAACGCTTCCATTGGCGCCAGAAACAAGCCATCGCCCTTTTGCACAAAGTCGGTATCAAAGATCACCGCCGTGTGATGCGCAGTTACCCTTACGAGCTAACCGATGGCGAGTGCCAGAAGGTCATGATCGCCATGGCCATTGCCAACCGCCCTCGCCTACTGATCGCCGATGAACCGACCAATGACCTTGATCCAATCACCCAAGCACAGATTTTCCGCTTACTGAGCCGGATGAATCAGCTTGGCAACACCACAATACTGCTAGTCAGCCACGATTTGACGACAGTGACCCAATGGGCAGATAGGATCACTGTCATGTATTGCGGCCAATCTGTTGAATCGGCAAACCGTCAGCAACTTCTGGAGTCCCCCCATCACCCGTATACCGAAGCGCTATTGCGGGCAATGCCGGACTTCAACCTCGATAAGCTTGCCCACAAGAGTAAGCTGGAAACCTTGCCGGGCTCTATTCCGCCGCTACAGCATTTGCCAATTGGCTGCCGTCTCGGGCCACGCTGCCCACACGCCCAGCGAAAGTGCGTTGAAGTACCGAAGCGCAGAAAGATCAAGAATCACAAGTTCAGCTGCCACTTCCCGCTGAACATGGAGAGTAATACCAAATGAGTGCGTTACTTGAAGTCGAGAACCTGAAAAAAGACTACCACTACCGCTCAGGGCTATTCCGCCGCCGGACGATTGAAGCCGTAAAACCGGTTTCATTTAGTTTGGAAGCTGGCGAGACCATTGCTTTCATGGGTGAAAATGGCTCAGGTAAATCAACCTTGGCACGTATGCTTGCTGGCGTGGTAGAACCAACCGAAGGCATTATTCGGGTAAATGGCGAGCCGCTGGCGCACCGAGATTTTCAAACCCGCTGCAAACTGATCAGGATGATCTTCCAAGATCCCAACACATCACTGAACCCTCGGATCCAAATTGGCAAGATCCTTGAAGGGCCGCTAAAGCGAAATACAAACATGACGCCGCAAGCCCGTGAACGCCGGATCATGGAAACCCTCAAGCGAGTCGGTTTGCTGCCTGAGCACGCGTATTTCTACCCGCAGATGCTGGCTACTGGCCAGAAGCAGCGTGTGTCGCTCGCACGGGCACTGATCCTCCAACCCTGTATCATCGTTGCCGACGAAGCGCTGAACGGGCTAGATATGTCTATGCGCTCGCAAATCCTCAACCTACTACTCGAGCTACAGGAAGAGATGGGCCTATCGTACATTTACGTGTCACAGCATATGGGGGTGATTAAACACTTCTCAGATAAGGTCATTGTGATGCAACATGGCGAAATTGTTGAACAAGGCAAAACCGATGAGGTCTTTGGTAGTCCACAACATGCTTTGACCCAAAAGCTTCTCGACAGCCACTTTTCAGCCCCTTCCCATGACAGGAGCAACCGCCTTAGCCGGGCAACGCCAAAAATTGAGTGCTGAACTCACCATTCCCATACTGAAGACGGGCCTAATGGCCCGTTTTTATCATCGCAAAACGCACTTAAACCACAATCACAGCTAGCCCACCAAGCATTACTGCGCCGAGAACTGGCAAGGCAACATATTTGCGCATGCCTGCCTCACCAATGAACCATACCATCCCCATTTTAACCAGGCTGTTTACTGCAGCAGCGATAAAAATCCCCATCGCCGCAAGGACTAACATCTCGCCACCGGCACTTTGCCTGCCTAACGCCAAGGTAATTGCATCGACATCGGTGATCCCCGAGATCGCAGCCAATGCCAGGGTTCCGGTATCACCAAACCACTCCTGAAGGCCATTGGCCAGCAGGATAATCAGCATTAAGATCAGCCCGAACCCTAGGGCGGAGGTCAGGGCCAACGGGTTTTGCTTCATTTCCGGATTTGTCTGGCCCAACTGCTTGTTACGCTGCCATATGAACCATGCTGGAATATAAAACCCTAGCATCATCAGCAGCATAGGTAGCCACAGAGACTCAATCAGTTGCCGGTTGACCACTGAGCAGACAAAGAGGATACGGGGGAACATCGTACCGCAGCTAAGCAGGATGCCGCTTGCCAGCAGCCCATTGAGCTGGGGTTGCTGCTTCGATAGGTGGGAGAATTGCAAAGTCAGGGCTGTTGATGAACTTAAGCCAGCAAATAAGCATGTCAGCAGAATTCCCTTTTGTGCCCCACCGATCTTCATCGCGAAATAGCCAACAAAAGAGATACCAGCAATCAACACCACCATCCACCAAATCTCATAAGGATTTATGGCTCCCCAAGGCCCCATAGGTTCATTGGGCAAGAGTGGCAGCAGGACGACAGAAATCAGCAGCAGGCGCAGCGCGGCATCGAGTTCATATTCCTGTAATCGTTGCAGGGCATTGTGCAACTCTTGCTTATTGTCGAGGATAATAGCGGTGATCACTGCGGCAGAGATTGCCAAGGTGGGCTCGCCGACAATCGCCAACGCGCCGAGGAGGAAGGTAATTAAGGTGCCAACCAAGCCTGTAATACTGAGGTTAGTATGCCACTTTAAGCGCAGCGCATACGCCACAGTCAACACGACCGTCAAAGCCACAAAAGACAAGCCGAGAAAAAGCTCGGAAAAGTGGTCAGCCAACAGGCCGCAAACACCCCCGAGCAAGCCCACCAACGAATACGTTCTGATACCGGCAATACGGCTGCCAGCGGCCTCATTACGCTCAACCCAACCACGCTGGATGCCTATAATAGCCCCGAGCAGCAAGGCGATACCCAGCCGGATATAAGGGGAAGCAAACGCAAGTTCAGCGTCCATTCTAGTGACCTCAAACACCCACACTTTTTAGTTTAGGTCGTGGCGAAAAAGGTAACTGTCTGGTTTGTCACGGTTTTGATATTTCTGCTAACAGCCGTCACTGACCAGTTCAAGGGTATACCCATGACCAGCATCAACCGGGGCAACGTACTTGATATAGCAACCTTGCGATTTGTTCGAGTAATGGCGCGGCATGAAGTAAAGCCCATTGCCAGGCTTGGGGTTGTGCCACATCCATTCATAATCAGCTGGATCTTTGTATGGCACCTCACCAAAGCTTCCTTTAAGCAAGGTTTCCCAAACTCCACTAAATTGGGAAAGCGGATACCCATAGACCGTCTTGATTTGATGTCCATCGACATTGATTTCATCAAGTTTCTCTGCATCGACACCTTGAACCACTGACTTGCCATAAACTTGTGCTGCCGCCGTCTCCATAGATGCTTTCAAGCCATGGAGCACCGCACTGCGGGCGTCATTCTGGAGATTAAAAAAGCGCGGGGCAGCAACAACGGCTAGAATGGCGATCAAGACAACGACGACAACCATTTCAATGAGGGTAAATCCTCTGTAGGGATGCTTTGCAGGCATAATTAAAACGCAACACATTGAATACTTGCACCATTGTGCTCACACTATATTGCAATGTCAAATAAATGACGCATCATCGCCTAACAAATTAGACAAAACACGAACATTCTCATGCTTTTAAGGGATTAACCAGTTTAATCCGGATATAAAAAAACAGGCCCTGATGGGGCCTGCTTCATTTAATCTAAGTAAGTACGCTTAGGCTAGCGTCTTGTTGATTTCAGCCAATACTGCAGCAGGATCAGCGGCTTTAGTGATAGGACGGCCAATCACCAAGTAATCCGAACCAGCCTGCACGGCTTCTACTGGGGTCATCACACGGCGCTGATCACCTGCGGCGCTACCAGCAGGACGAATGCCCGGTGTTACCAGTTTGAACTCACTCCCCAACTCAGTCTTCAGCATGGTTGATTCGTGGGCTGAGCACACAACGCCGTCTAGGCCGCTGTTTTTGGTCAAACGTGCCAGGTTCAATACGTGGTCTTTTGGTTCTGCCGTAATGCCGATGCCCTGCAGATCTGAAGCTTCCATACTCGTTAGTACGGTCACACCGATCAGTAGCGGTCGGTCTTTGCCGAACGGCTCAAGGATTTCACGGGACGCAGTCATCATACGCTCGCCACCGCTGGCATGGACATTAACCATCCATACACCCAGATCAGCAGCTGCTGCTACCGCACGTGAGCAAGTGTTTGGAATGTCGTGGAATTTCAAATCAAGAAATACAGAATGGCCCCGATCATGCAGTTTACGCACAAAGTCAGGGCCAAAAAAAGTAAACATCTCTTTGCCAACTTTCAATCGGCAGCTTCCCGGTTCAATTCGATCGACAAAGGCCAGTGCTTCGTCTTGGCTTGGGTAGTCGAGAGCGACAATTACTTTTGGATCTAACATGGCATCTCCTGCTTAGTTATAAGGTCAAACTAGCCCAGCTTGCTGAGCGCGCTCAGGATTGTACAGCAAAACAGTTTTTTATCGAGCACTAATTAATAATTCAATCCAAATAGCCAAAAAACACACTCAAAATCACCAGCCAATCGATTAACGTAAATAGAAGATTTTTCTAATCGTTTTTTTGATCCTAAAAAGTACCTTAAAATTTTTACTTGGCCCATTTACGCTAAAATGGCTGAGTTTTATTACAAAAAAAGCCCGCTTGAATACCAAGCGGGCTTTTTCGGTGATTTACAACATTTACTAACGCTTATTCGCCGTCCAATCCACGAATTGGCTTGATTGAACCCCAGCCTTTACAGGATGGGCATTGCCAATAAAGGGAGTGGGTGGCAAACCCACATTGGCGGCAACGGTAATGAGGCTTAATTTTAAGCTGCTCTCCCACCAAGCCACGCAGTGTGGTTAAACTGTCTTTTGCCCTGCCGTCCTCAGCTTCGTCCAAATGATAGTCCATCAGCTGGTAAAAGCCTTTCATGGTCGGGTTCTTCTGCAATTGACGAGTCATAAAGGTCTGGGCCATGGTTGGGCCTTCCCGCTTGGCAATCTCGTCAGCGAGCATCAACTCGGCCGTCGAACCTGCCTTTTGCTCGACACAATATCGCAGGTACTTGAGCCAACCCGATTCATTGTCCATTGCCTCATAACACTGCAGCAGAAGCGGCAGTGCTTCGCCGATAAACTCAATATCCTGCTCGGCGACACGCTCCAATTGCTTGGCGGCTGCTTTGAATTCTTCTTCTGCGATCAAGATCTTGGCTAGCATGATACTGGCCCTGACACAGTTTTTCTCCGCCGAGAGAGACTTCTTAAGCAGTTGTTTGGCCTTATCAGGGTTCTGGGCACTCATTTCGAGCATGGCCATTTCACACCAGTAATGGGCTATATCATGCTTGAGCTTACTCTTACCCATCTTGACCAAATGGTTGGCAATATTGATTGCCTTCTCCCATTCACGGGTCTGTTGGTAGATGGTCAGAAGTTGCTGCAAGGCGCCTTTACGGTGGTCTGGCTCATCCAGTAACTGTTCGAAAATCTTCTCTGCGCGGTCAAAAAAACCAGCAGCCATGTAGTCTTGTGCCAACTGCTGCAAAGCAAGGTTACGCTGATCAATAGTCAGGTTGGGGCGGGCAATCAGGTTCTGGTGAATGCGAATCGCACGATCAACTTCACCCCGGCTCCGGAACAGATTTCCCAAAGCCAGGTGTGTATCGATGGTTTCGCTATCAACCTGAAGCAACTCAATAAACACATCCACTGCTTTGTCAGATTGGTCTGACAACAGCAGGTTCAGGCCTGTCACGTACTGACGTGACATGTGATGAGATTGCTCTTGTTGCTTGTTACTAGCGCTCCTGTTACCCATGTACCAGCCATAAGCGGCTGCAATTGGTAATAACAGGAACAACAGTTCTAGCATTAAATGTTATTCCTTAACTGGCTCGGCTCGAAGCTGATCCAATTCTTGTTGCTGCTTTTGTACTTTCTTGCTCAGGCGGTTTTTGGTGAAGCGGGCTTTGAGGTATAGCAGGCCACAAATCAGCCAGCCGATCACAAACCCGGAACCGAAGGCAATACCCAGCAGTGTCGATAGCTGGAGTTCTCCCTGGGCGATCAGAAAGTCAAAGTTAACCAACTGCTGATTTTGGGCACCTAGCGCTAGGGTAACCAAGAAACATGCAGCTAGTAAGAGTACAGTCAGTATCTTCATCGTGAATCCTTCTCACTTGAACGAAATGTAGATTGTAGATGACACATATCTGGTATAAACACAGATCGGCATGGCCTGATTATGCAAGATTTTGCCTCATCAGACCATGATCAATACGCATAAAAAAACGGCATACTTAACAGCATGCCGTTTTTTTGTTCTAAACGTGCTTAACTAGCAATAGACTGGTTAACACGGTCGCGCAATTCCTTACCTGGCTTGAAGTGAGGAACGTACTTGCCGTCCAACTCAACTTTGTCACCTGTTTTCGGGTTTCGACCTACACGTGGAGCGCGGTAATGCAAAGAGAAGCTACCAAAGCCACGGATTTCGATACGGTCACCCTCAGCAAGTGTCGTAGCCATATGCTCAAGGATTTCCTTAATTGCATCTTCTACCTGTTTGGCAGAAAGATGTGTTTGTTGACTACATAGTCTTTCAATTAATTCAGACTTTGTCATAAACACTCCGTTTTTAGTATGTTTCTCAATAGTATAACCGCTTGGGGGGAAAAGTGATCCCCCCGAGCTCAATTATTCGCCTTTAGCCGCTTTGAAAGCGTCAGCCATTGCGTTACCGAAAGAAGCATCTTCTTGCTTGTTCAGGTTAGCCATAGCTTCTTGCTCTTCAGCAACGTCTTTAGCGCGGATTGATAGGTTGATTACGCGGTTCTTACGGTCAACGCCTGTGAATTTAGCTTCAACAGAATCGCCAACAGAAAGAACTAGAGTAGCGTCTTCAACGCGGTCAACTGATGCTTCAGAAGCACGTAGGTAACCTTCAACACCTTCAGCTAGCTCGATAGTTGCGCCTTTAGCGTCAACTGCAGAAACAGTACCAGTAACTAGAGCACCTTTCTTGTTAACTGCAACGAAGCCGTTGAACGGGTCTTCTTCGATCTGCTTGATACCTAGAGAGATACGCTCACGCTCAGCGTCAACTGCTAGAACAACTGCAGAGATCTCGTCGCCTTTCTTGAAGTCACGAACTGCGTCTTCACCTGCAACATTCCAAGAAATGTCAGATAGGTGAACTAGACCGTCGATGCCGCCTTCAAGACCGATGAAGATACCGAAGTCAGTGATAGACTTGATCTTACCAGTTACGCGATCGCCCTTAGCTTGCATTTCAGCGAATGACTGCCATGGGTTAGCTTTACACTGCTTAAGACCTAGGCTGATACGACGACGTTCTTCGTCGATATCAAGAACCATAACTTCAACTTCGTCGCCCACGTTAACAACTTTAGATGGGTGGATGTTCTTGTTAGTCCAATCCATCTCAGAAACGTGTACAAGACCTTCAACGCCTTCTTCGATTTCAACGAAGCAGCCGTAGTCAGTTAGGTTAGTTACGCGGCCAGAAAGCTTAGTACCTTCTGGGTAACGCTTAGCGATAGCTACCCATGGATCTTCGCCTAGCTGCTTAAGACCTAGTGATACGCGAGTACGCTCACGGTCGAACTTAAGAACTTTAACGTTGATCTCGTCGCCAACATTAACGATTTCAGATGGGTGCTTAACGCGCTTCCAAGCCATGTCAGTGATGTGTAGAAGACCATCAACACCACCAAGGTCAACGAACGCACCGTAGTCAGTAAGGTTCTTAACGATACCTTTAACTTCCATGCCTTCCTGTAGAGAAGCAAGAAGTTCATCACGCTCAACGCTGTTTTCAGATTCGATAACTGCGCGACGAGAAACAACTACGTTGTTACGCTTCTGGTCTAGCTTGATTACTTTGAACTCTAGCTCTTTGTTTTCTAGGTGAGCAGTGTCACGAACTGGACGTACGTCTACTAGAGAACCTGGTAGGAACGCACGGATGCCGTTAAGTTCAACTGTGAAGCCGCCTTTAACTTTACCGTTGATGATACCAACAACAGTTTCAGCGTCTTCGTAAGCTTTCTCAAGAACGATCCAAGCTTCGTGGCGCTTAGCTTTCTCGCGAGAAAGTTTAGTCTCACCAAAGCCGTCTTCTACTGCGTCTAGAGCAACGTCAACTTCTGCGCCGATTTCGATTTCGATTTCGCCAGCAGCGTTCTTGAATTCATCAGCAGGGATAGAAGACTCAGACTTAAGGCCTGCGTCAACTAGTACGTAACCGTTTTCGATAGCTACAACAGTACCTTTAACGATTGCACCTGGACGTGTTTCTAGTTCGTTTAGAGACTCTTCAAAAAGTAGAGCAAAAGATTCAGTCATTATTTAATCTTCAATTTGATTAACAACCATGGGTATCCTACCGCATGGGGTTGGTAGTAATGTCAGTTATCATCCGTGACACCAACGCCATCATGCCGAATTATTCGGCAGACAATTTGGTTTCAATATGGGCCAATGCCTGTTCGATGACTTGATCGATAGACATCTCTGTAGAGTCTAGCACCAATGCATCAGCCGCGGGACGTAACGGCGCGACCGCACGGTTGCGATCTCGGTAGTCACGTTCCTGAATTTCTTTCAAAAGGTGGTCAAAGTTAACATCTAACCCTTTCTGTTGCAACTGCTTCATACGACGATTCGCACGCTCTTCAGCACTCGCATCAAGGAAGAACTTAACTTCTGCCTGAGGGAACACAACGGTACCCATGTCACGGCCATCCGCAACCAGACCCGGTGCCTCACTGAAAGCACGCTGGCGACGAAGCAAGGCTTCACGCACACGTGGCAATGCAGCCACCTTAGAGGCTGCCATACCGGTTTCTTCCTTACGAAGTTCACCCGATACGTCTTCCCCTTCAAGAATCACCTTTACCAACTCACCTTCAGCTACAAACTGCACATCCAAGTGAGCAGCCAAAGGCACAAGTGCGTCTTCAGACTCAAGGTCAACACCGTGGTGCAATGCAGCAAGGGCAAGCACTCGGTAGATGGCACCAGAGTCCAATAGCTTCCAGCCCAGTTTTTCTGCCAACAGCATACATAGCGTGCCCTTGCCAGCACCGCTTGGTCCATCGACAGTGATCACTGGCGCATGAGTAGACATAGGTAATCTCCAAACTTGTTTAATCTAAGCAGTAATACCCATCGACACGCCTGCAGGGACATACCGATACTTATTACCGCTCTCAAACGGGGGCATATTATACGAGAAAAAAGTTGTGATACCAATCAGTAATCCGGATTATGGCCGAATACTGACACGGAAAAAACAAAACCCGCCTGCTGGCGGGTTTCTTGTAGCTACTGATGAACCTGACAATTAGTTACTCAGAACCGCCAGTTTCTCGAAGTAGTCCGGGAAGGTCTTGGATGTACACTTCGGGTCGTTAATCGTTACTGGCGTATCGCTCAATGCCACCAGCGAAAAGCACATCGCCATACGGTGGTCATCATAGGTATCGATAGCTGCATGGGTCAGCTGTGCCGGCGGGGTGATCGTGATGTAATCTTCACCTTCATCGACCTCGGCCCCTACTTTGCGCAGTTCTGTTGCCATAGCAGCCAAGCGGTCGGTTTCTTTCACGCGCCAGTTGTAAACGTTGCGGATAGACGTCGTGCCTTCGGCAAACAGCGCTGCCGTCGCAATCGTCATCGCTGCATCAGGGATATGGTTAAAATCAAGATCAACCGCTTTTAGCTCACCACGACGGGCAATCACATAATCATCGCCCCACTCGATTTCAGCGCCCATGGCAGCCAACGCATCAGCAAATTGAACATCACCCTGGATACTCTTTTTGCCAATACCGGTCACTTTCACTTCGCCGCCTTTGATAGCCGCTGCCGCAAGGAAGTAAGACGCAGATGAGGCATCCCCTTCTACCAAGAAGTCACCCGGTGCTAGGTAAGACTGGTTACCTTTTACCACGAATTCTTGGTAGTCACGGTTCTCCACCTCGACACCAAACTGGGCCATGATGTGCAGGGTGATATCAATGTAAGGCTTCGATACCAGATCACCTTTAATGCGGATGACTGTATCTGCCGAGGCCAGCGGCGCCGACATCAAAAAGGCTGTTAGGAACTGGCTCGAGATAGAACCATCGATTTCTACTTCGCCACCCTTAAGGCCGGTGCCTTTGATCTTTAACGGTGGGTAGTTGTCATTCTCAAGGTAGGTAATTTCAGCACCAGCAGTACGCAGAGCATCGACCAAGTGGCCGATTGGGCGCTCTTTCATGCGGGGCTCACCGGTTAGGACGAATTCACCTTCTCCCAAACACAGTGCCGCTGCCAGCGGGCGCATAGCAGTACCGGCATTTCCCAAAAATAGCTCCATCGCGTCGGTTGGCTTGAACGCGCCACCTAGGCCAGTTACTTCGCAAACGGTTTTGTCGTCTGACAACTGATAGCTCACTCCCAGCTTGGTCAGGGCTGTTAGCATATGACGGATATCATCACTATCAAGAAGATTAGTCAGTCGGGTCTTGCCACTTGCTAACGCCGCCAATAGCAGGGCTCGGTTCGAGACGCTTTTGGAACCTGGCAGATTCACAGTGCCATTAATCTTACTGATCGGCTGTAACGTTAAACTTTCCATCTGTTCTTTCATTAATCCTGTTTGGTCGCAGTCCTTGCAGAGTAACGAATAATGCCTCAGTTCGCTAGTACTGAATTGTGGTTTAAAAGTTTCCCATTTACTATGGAATATATGCTTACCAAGGATGGAGTCTATATGACAGTAAACTTCAAGTTATTCACTCGAACCCTAGTCGCCCTCGCGTCGGTGGTGTTCCTAACCGCCTGTACCGGCATGCCGCAATCGGTCAAGCCTGTTACCCCTTTCAGTGTCGACAACTACCTCGGCACTTGGTACGAAATTGCCCGCTTGGATCATAGCTTCGAGCGTGGACTTAGTGATGTCAGCGCCGTATATAGCCTTAATGATGACGGCTCTATAAAGGTTACCAACCGGGGTTTTGATACCAAAGATCAAGAATGGCAGCAGGCCGATGGCCGGGCCGTATTTGTCGATGACGAAAACAAAGGCCACCTCAAGGTCTCTTTCTTCGGCCCTTTCTACAGCAGTTACGTGGTGTTCTTCCTCGAACCCGACTATTCCGTTGCCCTTGTCAGCGGTTTTAACACCGACTACCTATGGTTGTTAGCCAGAGACCCCGAGCTAGACAAAGCACAAATTTCCCGTTACGTCACGATTGCCCAAAAGGCAGGGTTTGAAACCGACAAGCTGATCTACCCCGAGCAGTCACGCTATCAATGAGCAGATAAAAAAGCCCACTGCCCCATCCTCAAGTGTGCAAACACATTTCAGGAGGAGACACACAAAAAAAGCCGCTGTCATCAGCGGCTTTTTTTACAGTGCTAAGGCTCAGCGACTATCATCAGCCATGCTGCTGCTCGAACTGCTTCATGAAGTCGACGAGGGTCTGTACACCTTCGATTGGCATTGCGTTGTAGATTGAAGCGCGCATACCACCAACGGCACGGTGCCCCTTGAGGGCCTTCAAGCCGGCTGCATCCGCTTGCTCGAGGAACAAAGCATCCAGCTCCGGATTCTTGAGCTGGAACGGCACATTCATCAGTGAGCGGTTGTCCGGGTGGACCTCATTACGGTAGAAATCCGACTGGTCAATGTAGTCATACAGCACATTCGCTTTGGCAACATTGTGCTGTTCCATCGCTTCCACACCGCCCAACTCTTTGAGCCACTTGAATACCTCACCGGCCAGGTACCAGGCAAACGTCGGCGGGGTGTTGAACATTGACTCTTTATCCACCTGGACACTGTAATCCAGAATGCTTGGCAAGATAGATTTCGCCTTGCCCAAAAGGTCATCGCGCACGATAACAATCGTCAAACCCGCAGGGCCTATGTTCTTCTGGGCACCGGCATAAATCACACCGTATTTTGACACATCAATCGGACGGGACAGGATTGTCGATGACAAGTCAGCCACAATCGGTTTGTCCGTTACGGGCAGGTCGCGGATCTCTAGTCCATCGATGGTTTCATTCGGGCAGAAATGAACAAAAGCGGCATCATCAGACAGCGGCCACTCGGCAGCGGGCAAGATTGCTTTCTTGCCATCGCGCTCGCATGTGATATCGACCACGTTCGGCTGGCAGTATTTCGAGGCTTCAGCGGCCGCGCTGTGAGCCCAATAGCCACCATCCATGTAATCAGCTGTATCGGCATCCCCCAGTAGGTTCATCGGTACGGCTGCGAACTGGGCACGGGCACCGCCATGGCAGAACAATACATGGTAATTATCGGGGATGGAAAGCAGGTCGCGCAGGTCTTGCTCGGACTGTTGGGCCACCGCAATGAACTCCTTGCCACGGTGGCTGATTTCCATCACCGAGGTACCAAGATCGTTCCAATTAACGAGTTCTTGTTGGGCCTTTTTCAATACGTCTGCCGGGATCATCGCTGGGCCGGCGCAAAAGTTATAAACGTTGTCCATGGTGTAAGACGAGCTCCTGCTGGAAAAACATAAAGTTGTGGCCACAAAGCTGTGACCAATTTCTGTTTTTACACCTTTATGACGGTGCTGAAAAGGGGCAAACAAAAAATAGTCGCGGGAAAGGCTGGGCACGGAACTGCGGGTATAAAAAAACGCAGCCTGTCGGCTGCGTTTTTATCAGAGTAACTAACTAGCTAGTTATTCCTGCTCAGAAGAGTCGTCTGCTTCGCTATCGGCAGCTGGCGTTTCGCCCTCTGCAGGCGCTTCACCTTCGACCAGTTCCGCATCTTCGATAAGCTCGTCTTCTTCCGGCTCATCGATACGCTGCAGACCAACAACCTGCTCGTCTTCAGCGGTACGGATCAAGGTCACACCCTGGGTGTTACGACCAACACGGCTCACTTCTGCCACACGGGTACGTACTAGCGTACCGCCGTTGGTGATCATCATGAACTCGTCGCCCTCTTCGACCTGAACAGCACCGACAACGCTACCGTTACGATCAGAGACCTTGATAGAAACCACACCCTGGGTCGCACGGCTCTTCGCTGGGTATTCTTCCAGCTCAGTACGCTTGCCGTAACCATTTTCGGTTACTGTCAGTACGTCACCGTCGTTGTGCGGCACGATCAAAGAAACAACCTTGTCGCTCTCGGCCAGCTTGATACCGCGAACACCTGCCGCAGTACGGCCCATGCCACGCACCTGCTCTTCAGAGAAGCGAACAACCTTGCCTGCTTTCGAGAACAGCATGATGTCGTCGCTGCCTTCAGTGATATCCACACCGATCAACGAGTCACCGTCACGTAGGTTAACCGCAATGATACCTGCGCTACGAGGACGGCTGAAGTCAGTCAGCGGCGTCTTCTTAACAGTACCGTCAGCAGTCGCCATGAAGATAAACTTGTCGGCTGCATATTCCTTCACTGGTAGGATAGCAGTGATACGCTCACCTTCTTCCAGCGGCAGGATATTAACAATCGGCTTACCACGGGCGGTACGGCTTGCCAGCGGTAGCTGGTAAACTTTCAGCCAGTACATACGGCCACGGCTTGAGAAACATAGAATCGTATCGTGGGTATTGGCCACCAGCAGACGCTCGATGAAGTCTTCATCCTTCATACGCGTTGCCGCTTTACCTTTACCACCACGACGCTGTGCTTCGTAGTCGCTTAGAACCTGGTACTTAACGTAACCTTCGTGAGAAAGGGTTACGACCACATCTTCCTGGTTGATCAGATCTTCCAGATCGATATCGTGGCTTGCTGCAGTAATTTCAGTGCGGCGAACATCGTTGAACTGCTCTTTAACCAGTTCAAGTTCTTCGCGGATCACTTCCATCAAACGCTCAGAGCTTGCAAGGATGTGCATTAGCTCAGCGATTTCTTCAAGCAGCGTTTTGTATTCGCCAAGGATCTTCTCGTGCTCTAGACCAGTCAGTTTGTGTAGACGTAGGTCCAGGATCGCTTGTGCTTGCTGTTCAGTCAGGTAGTACTGACCGTCACGGATACCGTATTGCTCTTCCAGCCATTCTGGACGAGCGGCATCGGTGCCTGCACGCTCAAGCATTGCAGCAACGTTGCCAAGATCCCAACCGCGTGCAACCAAACCAGCTTTCGCTTCAGCCGGGGTCGGCGCGTTTTTGATCAGCTCGATGATTTCATCGATATTGGCCAGTGCCAGCGCCAAACCTTCAAGGATATGGGCACGTTCACGGGCTTTGCGTAGCTCATAGATAGTACGGCGAGTCACCACTTCACGGCGGTGGTTCACGAAGCACTTCAACATTTCTTTCAGGTTGAAAGTCTTCGGCTGGCCGTTGTCCAAAGCCACCATGTTGATACCGAATGTGGTCTGAAGCTGAGTCTGTGCGTAAAGGTTGTTCAGCACTACCTCGCCCACAGCGTCACGCTTACATTCGATAACAATGCGCATACCGTCTTTATCAGATTCGTCGCGCAGGGCACTGATCCCTTCTACCTTCTTGTCTTTCACCAGCTCGGCGATCTTTTCGATCAGGCGGGCTTTGTTGACCTGGTAAGGGATCTCAGTAACAACAATGGTCTCTTTGCCATTCTTGTCAGCTTCAATTTCCGCTTTCGAGCGCAGGTAGATCTTGCCGCGGCCAGTCTTGTAGGCATCGACGATACCTTTACGGCCACTGATCATAGCTGCAGTCGGGAAGTCCGGGCCCGGGATGTATTCCATTAGCTGATCAATGGTGATGTCTTCATCATTGATATAAGCCAGGCAACCATCGATCACTTCACCTAGGTTGTGAGGTGGGATGTTGGTTGCCATACCAACGGCGATACCCGATGAACCGTTTACCAACAGGTTCGGGATCTTGGTTGGCAGTACCGCAGGGATCTGCTCGGTACCATCATAGTTAGGAACGTAATCTACCGTCTCTTTGTCCAGATCAGCCAAAAGCTCATGGGCGATCTTGGCCATACGTACTTCGGTATAACGCATTGCCGCGGCGGAGTCGCCGTCAATCGAACCGAAGTTACCCTGACCATCTACCAGCATGTAGCGAAGAGAGAAAGGTTGCGCCATACGTACGATGGTGTCGTAAACCGCGCTATCACCGTGCGGGTGATATTTACCGATTACGTCACCTACCACACGGGCAGATTTTTTATATGCTTTATTCCAGTCATTGCCCAGTACGTTCATCGCGAACAAAACGCGACGGTGTACCGGCTTAAGGCCATCACGCACATCAGGAAGAGCACGACCCACGATAACTGACATCGCGTAGTCGAGATACGAGCCTTTCAGCTCCTCTTCAATGTTTACGGGCGTGATCTCTTTTGCAAGATCGCTCATGGAGCCAATATCCCTCAGGTAATTTCTGTCGTATACGTATACCAAACGGCATAGTTAGCGCTAAAACGGGCTGAGGGCCAATCTAAGGCGTTATCTATAACGTCTGGTACCATACGTGCAAGGTGCGAAAATATAGCATATTTCAGCCCAGATAGGCACACCTTTCACCATTATGTTGTGAGTAATTTAGCGGATTGGGAAAAAATCGAAAGTACTTATCTCAGTATTCCCCTACTGACAGCCTGTTTTTTGCTCAAAGCTTGTTTTTTATTACTTTTCTCATTTTTGAACCGAACACGATCAAATTGCAACCAATTGTAAATTGTTGAGCAAGATCGTAATTGCACCACCTCTGTAAAAATCTGACTAAAAGCTGAACAAAAAACTGATCATTATCAATTTTGCTTCTACCGAATTAGGTACAATTAACCCGCAAGAACAAAATCTAAGATTTCAAAAATCACTACTTAAACAGTTAAGCGAGGTCAATTATGTTAGGCAGAGTAATCACCACTTTAGGCGTATGCATCATCGGCGGCAAATATCTTCTTATGCTCATCATCGCAGGTATTGCAATGACCACAGGCGGTGCACAGGCTGATTTAATGCAGCTAGCCATGATAGAACCAGCTGAGTAAATCCTATGCAAACACGGAACGTTTACCAGGCTTAGAAGCAAAATGCGCAGACATCGCAAGCAGCTCCTAAGCCTGAATTGTTTTTAAGGACAGGATTTCTCTTTTTACTTCCCCTTCTCTGTTCTTTGCTTGTTCCGGCAACACCGAATACGCCTGCCGTTTCTATATACTCCCGAGCGGCAGCGGTGCTCCTACCACAACCGATTTACCTTTGTCTTTTTCAACAACATCCGCATAACAAGCCAATAAATTGCCGCTAATACCTGCACCTTCTTCATGCTTGGGGTTATAATGCCGCCATCACAAAGGAATATGGCAAAGATTCATGACTAAGCAGTTGAATGTAGACCCAGCAGAAATCAGCAAATTTGAAGAAATGGCGTCCCGTTGGTGGGACTTGGAAGGTGAATTCAAGCCGCTTCACCAAATCAATCCCCTACGTCTCAACTATGTGATTGATCGTGCAGAAGGCCTATTTGGCAAGAAAGTGTTGGATGTCGGTTGTGGCGGCGGCATCCTGGCCGAGAGCATGGCGGTAGAAGGTGCAGAAGTCACCGGCCTAGATATGGGTAAAGAGCCGTTGACAGTTGCCCGCCTGCACGCGCTAGAAACGGGCACCAAACTTGAGTACGTCCAGCGAACCGCTGAAGAGCATGCCGAGCTGCACCCTGAGACCTATGATGTCGTGACCTGCATGGAAATGTTGGAACACGTACCTGACCCTGCCTCGGTGATTGCTTCCTGTGCCAAGATGGTTAAACCTGGCGGCCATGTTTTCTTCTCGACCCTGAACCGTAACTTCAAATCCTACCTGTTCGCCATCGTCGGCGCCGAGCAAGTGATGAAGCTGGTTCCCAAGGGTACTCATGACCATGAGAAGTTCATTCGCCCGTCCGAGTTGCTGGGTATGATTGATGCCACCCCGCTGCAAGACCGACATATTACCGGCCTACACTACAACCCGTTAACTGACCGTTACTGGCTGGGCAAAAATGTGGATGTGAACTACATCGTCCATACCACTAAGCAATAAAATGCAAAACGCCTCAATGTTCACCCTATCGGTTTTGAACGCCGCCGGTATCTAAAAGAAAGGCCCCAGTGGAGAGACAGGGGCCTTTTTCGTCGTAGCACATCACAAACACAAGAAATCGGGCTACACGCCCACATCAGCGACCAGCTCTGTGCAATCATGGCTGGCTGCCAAATCTATCAATAAATTGTTCGAGTCTAGGAACCGGACGTGCTCAGCCAGTAATGGGGGCTCGCTACCCCTTAGCAGCTGGAATACTGAATTACCGGTACAGTGGGTAATTTGCTCGTCTTCACTGGCCCCGACAATGCAGGCCGCTAGGTAAATCCCCTCGGGCCGGTAGCGCTCGATCACCACAAATTCATCACTGAATCCACGGCGGCCAGCCTCGACCATATCGAAAATCAAATCACTGGCGGTCTCTTTGACAAAACCCCTATTCACCATTGGGAAGCCTACTTGCACGTCTTCACGCTCCATGGCGCGGCATAGCAGTATAGCAAGATCCATTTTATCCATGCTGATACCCTTATTAGTGGTTGGCAGGTTCATTGGCTTAGTGCGGGCCGCGTTGCGTTTCTCTTGGATCATGACTCACCCCGTAGCTCGGCATAGTGGCGCAGTACGTTGTAAGTACCCTTGTCTAGGTAACCATTATCAACGGCCCATTGCTGGGTATCCTGATCAACGATACAAGTCAGGTTGTACATCGCCAGTATCTTGTCATGCTTACTGAGCAACTGGTAATCATCATAATCCTCACCGGCCAGGGTAACCTCGCCGGCCTCTTTGCCCTCAAGTACACCCAACAGGTTAGCGAATTGCAGGTAGCTTCTGTAGAGCTGGTGGATGGTATAACCGCCTTGCTTGGTGGCATGGTTGGTCAGTTTGAATACCGTTGGACAGACGCATTTGTAATCGCCTTGCGGGCACTCCTGAACGGCTGCGTATAACAGGCCTTTCATAAAGTCATTTTCATAGCTAATGATCTTATCTAGCTTGGCATGGGTGGGCTTGGTTAAGTGTTGATCCCAAAGGTGCGCTTGCTCGGCAAAGGCGGAATTAACCACGGTACCCACCCACAAGAGAGTGAGCCCAAACAGGGTATTAACCAACATCTGACGCTTTGATTGTTTTTGCATATGCCATGCAACCTGCTGAAAAAGAGCCGGTCCCAAGCAGTAGCAACAGAACCGGCCAAAACATTCTAAGGACTCCCCAGACGACTGGGGGATGCCGGCCAACGTGGTAACCCGTGTCTTCGAGGCTGACCGGCACATATACATTAGCGTGAGTATGCAACGAGAAATAGATTAAAGTTACTGTTCTAAATGGCAATTTTGATAAGTTTTGTATCGTGTCAAATATAGAAAAATATACCCGAGTAACTTGAAGTTACTCGGGTATACTCATTAAAGTCCCCTGTTTTGATACAAGGATATGTAGAGATGGCAATGAAGATAAAAGCAGTACTGTTTGATTTGGATGGCACGCTTCTCGATACCGCCCCTGACATGGCCGATGCCGCCAACCGGGTGCTGGCCGACTACGACCAACCGCCACTGACCCAGCAGCAAATTCAGGCCAATACCAGCATGGGTGCCAAGGGACTACTGACCGCAGGTTTTGGTACCATCCCCGATCACCTCGATATTATGGCTCTCAGGGAGGAATTCCTGCGTTATTACGAAGATAATATCTGCGTAAACACATCATTTTATCAGGGGGTCACCGCTTTATTGGCACAACTGGAAGCAAAGGGGATCCAGTGGGGGATCATGACCAACAAGCCCGGTTTTCTGACCGATATGCTGTTGCCCTTCTTCCCCGAACTACAGCGTGCCCAAACTATCGTGTGTGGAGATACCCTTGCCGTTGCCAAACCCCATCCCGAACCGCTGCTGCATGCCAGCCAGCAAATGGGCGTCAACCATCAGGATTGCATTTATGTCGGTGATATCGAGAAAGACATGATCGCAGCCAAAGCCGCCAATATGGCAGGGTATGTCGCTGGTTGGGGATACATAGGTGATGACCACACCCCTTCTGACTGGCACGCACAGGGTGTGCTATCCCATCCTAGTGAAATTTTGGCGGTTGTCGGCAGTGAATAACCCTAGCGACGTGCCACTAACTAACCAAGAAATAACCAAAAAATATGATGTTTGTTAGTAAGTCCAATGCCTGTAAAAAATCAAGGATTTTTTTTTTGCAGGCGCTTTTTTTTGTCACAATTATTTTTGATTTTTTCTATGATATTGTCATACCTGCGCAAATCAGTTAGTGGGCACTAACTTAATATTATGAATCCCCATGTTATCCACAGCCGGTTAAAAATTACCACCTTGCATTACCCCCCTCTCACCACTATCTTGTAACACCATAAGCTCAACACCCCAATATGTAGTGTTTTAATAGGCAATCAGAAATCTAACAAAGATCACAATCTTTGCTAACCTTATTGCTAAAAGTTACAAAAAACACTGCTATGGATGGAAATCTGGGAAAACTACCAAAAATGAATCAACAGCTCACTGTTACCAAGCGTGATGGACGCAAAGAAAGTATCGATCTAGACAAAATCCACCGAGTAATCACTTGGGCCGCTGAAGGCCTTGAGAATGTATCGGTGTCTCAGGTCGAGCTAAAATCTCACATTCAGTTCTATGAAGGGATCAAAACTGAAGACATTCACGAGACCATCATTAAAGCAGCAGCTGATCTGATCTCTGAAGAAACGCCTGACTACCAATACTTGGCTGCACGTCTTGCTATCTTCCACCTGCGCAAAAAAGCCTATGGCCAATTCGAGCCGCCTAAGCTGTATGACCATGTTACGAACCTTGTTGAAAAAGGTAAGTACGACAAGCATTTGCTAGAAGACTACAGCAAAGAAGAATTTGATCTGATGGATAACTACATCGATCACTGGCGCGATATGAACTTCTCTTATGCTGCAGTTAAGCAGTTGGAAGGTAAATACCTCGTCCAGAACCGTGTAAGCGGTGAAATCTTTGAGAGTGCCCAGTTCCTATACATGATGATCGCCGCTTGCCTATTCGGCAAATACCCACGCGACACCCGTATGGACTACATCAAGCGTTTCTACGATGCGGTATCCCAGTTTAAAGTTTCACTACCGACACCAATTATGTCTGGTGTCCGTACCCCAACCCGTCAGTTCAGCTCATGCGTACTGATCGAGTGTGACGACAGCCTGGATTCAATCAACGCAACATCAAGCGCTATTGTACGTTACGTTTCTCAGCGTGCCGGTATCGGTATCAACGCTGGCCGTATCCGTGCCCTTGGCTCAGAAATCCGTGGCGGTGAAGCCTTCCACACCGGTTGTATCCCATTCTACAAGTACTTCCAGACAGCGGTTAAATGCTGCTCTCAAGGTGGTGTACGCGGCGGCGCAGCGACGTTGTTCTACCCAATGTGGCACGGCGAAGTAGAATCACTGCTGGTACTGAAAAACAACCGTGGTGTTGAAGAAAACCGTGTCCGCCATATGGATTACGGCGTACAGATCAACAAACTGATGTACACCCGCCTGATCAAAGGCGAGAACATCAGCCTGTTCTCCCCGTCTGACGTTCCAGGCCTATACGACGCCTTCTTCGCAGACCAAGCGGAATTCGAGCGCCT
Organism: Photobacterium sp. BZF1; assembly: GCF_014349205.1. Classification (NCBI taxonomy): domain Bacteria; kingdom Pseudomonadati; phylum Pseudomonadota; class Gammaproteobacteria; order Vibrionales; family Vibrionaceae; genus Photobacterium; species Photobacterium sp. BZF1. The sequence goes on along the minus strand of NZ_JACSOF010000027.1, from coordinate 6,071 downwards.
GTACGTGAAATACGAGCAGGACAGCAGCATCAAGCGCAAGAGCATCAAAGCTATCGAACTGTTCTCGCTGCTAATGCAAGAACGTGCGTCAACTGGCCGAATCTACGTGCAGAATGTCGACCACTGTAATACCCATAGCCCGTTCGACCCAAGCGTTGCGCCAATCCGCCAGTCTAACCTATGTCTGGAGATTGCACTGCCAACCAAACCACTGAACAACGTTGAAGACGAAAACGGTGAGATTGCACTGTGTACGCTGTCGGCGTTCAACCTTGGCGCAATCGAATCACTGGACGACCTTGAAGAGCTGGCTGATCTGACTGTTCGTGCCCTAGATGCTCTGCTTGACTACCAGGATTACCCACTGCCTGCGGCTTACCGTTCGACAATGAACCGTCGTACCCTTGGTGTGGGCGTGATTAACTTTGCTTACTACCTTGCGAAGAACGGTGTTCGCTACTCTGACGGCAGCGCAAACAACCTGACCCATGAAGCTTTCGAAGCGATCCAGTACTACCTATTGAAGGCCTCTTTGGGCCTAGCAAAAGAGCAAGGTGCGTGTCCGGCATTCAACGAAACAACGTATGCCCAAGGCATTCTGCCTATCGATACCTACAAGAAAGATATCGATAAAGTATGTACTGCAGAACTTCGTTACGACTGGGAAGCGCTACGTGAGGAAATCAAGACCCACGGCCTGCGTAACTCAACCCTGTCTGCATTGATGCCATCTGAGACATCATCGCAGATCTCGAACGCAACCAACGGGATCGAACCACCACGAGGCTTCGTATCTGTAAAAGCATCGAAAGACGGTATCTTGAAGCAGGTAGTGCCTGAGTACAGCAAGTACAAGGATAACTACGAGCTACTTTGGAACATCGGTAGTAACGATGGTTACCTACAGCTAGTTGGCATCATGCAGAAATTCATCGATCAGGCGATTTCGGCGAACACCAACTACGACCCTAGCCAGCAGCCAGGCGGAAAAGTGCCGATGAAACTGTTGCTAAAAGACCTGCTAACAGCGTATAAACTCGGCGTGAAAACCCTGTACTACCACAACACCCGTGACGGCGCTTCTGATAGCCAGGGCGATGTAGGCGCAGACGACTGCACAAGCTGCAAGATTTAATGATTTGAAACAGTGGGAGCTTCGGCTCCCATTGATGTTGAGGATAAGATGGCATATAGCACTTTCTGTCAAACCAATAACGACCAACTTAAAGAGCCAATGTTCTTTGGCCAGCCTGTCAACGTTGCGCGTTACGACCAACAAAAATTTGAGATTTTCGAAAAGCTGATTGAAAAACAGCTTTCTTTCTTCTGGCGACCAGAAGAAGTGGATGTGTCTGGCGACCGTATTGATTACAACAACCTGCCAGATCACGAGCGCCACATTTTCATCAGTAACCTGAAGTACCAGACCCTGCTGGATTCAATCCAGGGCCGTAGCCCTAACGTAGCGCTGCTACCGATTGTATCTATCCCAGAGCTGGAAACCTGGATTGAGACGTGGTCATTCTCCGAGACGATCCACTCGCGCTCATACACCCACATTATCCGTAATATCGTTAACGATCCGGCAATTGTGTTCGACGATATCGTCGGTAACGAATACATCATCAAACGTGCTGGCGATATTTCCAAGTACTACGATGACCTGATCGCGGCAACCAACGATTACCACCGCCTAGGCGAAGGTACGCACACCATCAATGGCGAGAGCATCACGGTAAACCTTCGCAACATCAAGAAGAAGCTTTACCTTTGCATGATGTCTGTAAATGCACTGGAAGCTATCCGCTTCTATGTCAGCTTCGCCTGTTCGTTCGCCTTTGCCGAGCGTGAGTTGATGGAAGGTAACGCCAAAATCATCAAGCTGATCGCCCGTGACGAAGCACTTCACCTAACCGGTACCCAACATATCCTCAATCTGCTGCGTACCGGCCAGGACGATCCTGAAATGGCAGAAATTGCAGAAGAGTGTAAAGAAGAGTGCTTTGCTATCTTCCGTGATGCCGCCGAGCAGGAAAAAGAGTGGGCAGAGTACCTGTTCAAAGATGGCTCAATGATCGGCCTTAACAAAGACATCCTGTGCCAGTATGTTGAGTACATTACCAACCTACGTATGGCTGCTGTCGGCCTAGAACATGCCTACCCGGGTGCAACTCAGAACCCGATCCCTTGGATCAACTCATGGCTATCATCTGACAACGTTCAGGTTGCACCTCAGGAAGCTGAGATCAGCTCCTACCTGGTTGGCCAGATCGACAATGATGTCAGCGCCGATGACCTAGGTGACTTCGAACTATGAGTCGAGTCGCCATTCGCGTCAATGGTATGGAGGTTCACGGCAATAGCCGTGAGCCTTTGCTCGACCAACTGGAAAAAGCGGGCTTTCAACCCGAATACCAGTGTCGCAACGGAATGTGCGGCGCCTGCCGCTGTACGCTAAAATCCGGTGCGGTTGACCAGCAAGACTCGATGGCTTTCATTGCCCCGAATGAAGTGCTCGCCTGTTGTTCCGTCCCCAAAAGCAATATCGATGTCGAGTTTGAATACCAACTGCAGCAACAAGAACTAAAAGCCAGCCTGTGACTTCGTTGTAGGCGGCCTCTCCCCAGCCTGATTTAGCTGCCCCCCCGCTTTTCCTATCAATCTCCGCACTGCTCTCTAGCCACAGCAGGACAAGCCGAGCATTACACGCTGTTAGCCTTTATCCTACCCAGCCTTATCGGTGATAAGTCATTCCGGAATAGCAAACTTACATTACACGTAACCAGATCTGTTTCACCCTGCTCAACGGCATTGAGAATGACTAGCATTACATAAAAATAACATTATTTTTCATGATGTTATTTGCCATTTGAACGAGCCTAAGTGCACCTATGCACCTACTTTCACTTTTGCTGAACTGCCTATTCATAAAGTCCAAATAGATTTGCCCTGCTTTTTGGGCAACCATTCCCCGCAGTTAAAGTTCAAGCAGTTAGATTTCAGGCAGATAGCTTTCAAACAGATCAACCAGCTTGGCTGTTCACCCTCGCTTCGGAAAGATCCTTTATGCAATTACGAAAAAGCAATTCAAATACTAACTCACTACCAATCCGACCATCCCAGGTTCGCACCGCCCTGAACCGGGATAAACAAGGCTTTGTCTCCTTGGTAGGAGCCGGGCCGGGCGACCCGGAACTGTTGACACTCAAAGCCTTGAAAGCCATCCAGTCAGCCGATGTCATATTGCACGATCACCTCGTTACCAAAGCGATCATCCAAAACGCCAAGCCGGGAACCAACATTATTGAAGTTGGAAAAAGTTACAACAACCCATCAGCAACCCAGGAAGGCATCAACACCATGCTGATATCCATGGCGCAAAGGGGACTGCGGATTTGCCGCCTCAAAGGCGGGGACCCATTTGTTTTTGGTCGTGGCAGCGAGGAAGCTATCGCCCTTGAACAGCAGCACATCCCCTTCGAAGTTGTACCTGGCCTCACTGCAGCCTTGGGATGTTGCGCCTACAGCGGAATTCCCCTCACCCACAGAGGTGTTTCACGGGGATTCACTGCCGTAACCGCCCGTGGCAACAATGAACAGTACCAGATCAACTGGGAAAGCTTGGTCAAACTCAATCATACGCTGGTGTTTTACATGGGACTGCACTGCGCGGCATGGATCGCTTCAAGCCTAATGCTACACGGCATGTCCAAAGACACCCCAATCGCAATTATCAGCCACGGCACCCAGCCACAGCATCACCAACTGAGCACGACCCTCATCGAGCTGGAAAATTGCCTGTTGAAAAACAAGCCCTCAGCCCCCTCGCTGATCGTTGTCGGTGAGACAGTCGACTTAGCCAATCAGATCAAATGGCACTCCAACCACCAGCAAACCGAACACCTATTTGAACATTCACTTGAAGGAGCTATCTGATGGCTAAATACCTCACGCTTGATGAACTCGATGAGGCGCTGACGCATCTACGCTCAGAGTATCGCGTCCTGGCCCCGGCTTACGAGCATTTTGGCGGCCGGTTCGCCCATACCGACAACCTGGTCTATCAGGATATCGAGCAGGCTGCAGATATTGTCTGGCAGGAGAAATCCCACTTCTCACCAAACGAAGTCGTGCTGCCGGTTACCCAGACTCTGTTTCATTTCCACGGTGATGAAATCATCCAGCCAAGCGACAACATCAAGCCTATCTTGTTGTTTGCCCGCTCTTGCGATATCCACGCCTTCGAAAGGCTCGATCACATGTACCTGAAGAACGGCAAGAACCGCGACTGGTACTACGATCGCTTGCGCAAGAAAGTCAAACTAGTCCTGCTCGAGTGCGAGAGCAGTTTCGAAAACTGTTTCTGCGTCTCAATGGGCACCAACAAGACCGACAACTATGCTGCCGCTGTGCGTTTCGACGACAACGGCATGGCTATCACAATCAAAGATCCTAGCTTGCAGTCTTACTTTGATCTGCTCGGTGTAGACCAAGATTTCGAGCCGAGTTTTGTCACCAGCAACCCGGTCAAGGTTCGCACCCCTGACCAAGTCTGCGATGATCCAGACAAAATCAGGCAAATCCTGACTGGCAACCCGGTTTGGCAAGAATATGACAAACGCTGTATCGGCTGTGGCCGCTGCACGACCTCCTGCCCTACTTGTACCTGCTACAGTGTGTTCGACATCAGTTACAACACCGAAGCCCGTATCGGTGAACGCCGTCGCCAACAGGCAAGCTGTATGACGGGTAACTTCACCGACATGGCTGGCGGCCATAGCTTCCGTGAAAAAACCGGCGAGCGCCTGCGCTACCGTGCCTTGCACAAGGTCAATGATTACAAAGCCCGCCAAGGCACTGATCATATGTGTGTAGGGTGTGGCCGCTGTGACGACCGCTGCCCGCACTACATTTCATTTTCAAACATCATCAACAAAATGAGTGACGTGGTAGAAAGCGCCATGAACTCAGCTGCGCTGGAGCAACAACATGACTGAACAAGCCACTGCCCATCATTGCCAATGCCAGAACAAAGACCACGACGAGGCGGCAAACAAGCTGTTGCCAAAAGCCTATGACATCCTGGCGATTGAAAAGCACACCGAGCTTGAATGGACGTTCCGTGTAGCGAAAGATTTCGCTACCCATTACGGTCAGTTTGTCGAAGTGTCGTTACCACTGGCCGGCGAAGCACCGATTTCCGTCTCCGATTTCGGGGATGACTACATCGACCTGCTGATCCGTAAGGTAGGTAAAGTTACCGATAAGCTGTTTACCCTCCACCCCGGTGACAAGGTATGGATGCGTGGTGTTCACGGCAACGGCTATCCGATGGAAGAGTATCAGCAAAAGCAGCTGATTGTCGTTGCCGGAGGAACCGGTGTTGCTCCGGTCAAAGGCCTGTTATCGCATTTCTGCCATCACCCTGAGTCCATCAAGCAGCTTGATATGATCCTTGGGTTCAAGAACCGTGATGCAGTGCTTTTCCAGCAAGATCTCAACCTGTGGCGCCAGCAGCAGAACCTGATTGTCACTCTCGATGAGGGCGAAGCCGATGAGCAATTCTGTGTCGGCCGTGTGACAGACTACATTGACCAACTCGATTTCTCGGCTCCCGAAGCCATTCAGGCCATCGTGGTTGGCCCACCTGTCATGATCAAATTCGTGGTACTGGCATTGCTTGAGCGCGGCCTTAGCAAAGAGCAAATCTGGGTCGACTATGAACGACGCATGGCCTGTGCGGTCGGTAAATGCGGTCACTGCCGGATCGGCGACAAGTACGTTTGCCTCGACGGCCCGGTATTTCGCTTTGACCAAGCCCAACACATGATTGACTAAGGAGTGACCATGAGTCTCGATATCGACATTATTAAAGCTCGCGCCAATGGTGACTACCGCCTATCCAAGGAGCGTGGCGAATGCATGATCAGTGTCCGTATCCCGGGTGGGATCATGCCCGCTTACCTGCTTTCTACCGCCCAGCACATCGCGGAGACGTTCGGTAACGGTGTCATCCACCTGACAACCAGGCAGAAGCTGGCAATGCCGGGGATAAAATACCAAGATATCCC
>NZ_JACSOF010000026.1:0-53765 GCF_014349205.1 Photobacterium sp. BZF1 | reverse complement strand
GGCGTGGGGCGTGGCAAGATTAAGCCAAAAGAGCCACAGAACCATAGGCCAGCTTAATCCTGCCTCAATCCTATGATCCAGAACCCATTTCCCCTACAATATCCCCATTGAGTAATAAGAGACTTTTTTCATGGTGTTGCTGTCTGTATACCCTTGGTTATTTCCTGTTTTTGCTGCAATTTTCGGGTTGCTGGTAGGTAGCTTCCTTAACGTGGTGATCTACCGCCTGCCGATCATGATGGAGCGCCAATGGAGAGCTGACTGCACCGAATATTTCCCTGAGCTTACCCCGCAGCAAGACACCGGTACCTTCAATCTCAGTATCCCGCGTTCGCGCTGCCCGCATTGCCAGCACCCAATCAGCATGTGGGATAACATTCCGGTGATCAGCTGGCTACTGCTCAAAGGCCAGTGCCGCAACTGTAAAGCCAGTATCAGTGCCCGTTACCCGGCCATTGAAGCATTAACCGCAGTGATCAGCGCAACTATCGCTTTCACCCTACCGGCCTCGCCGTGGGCGCTAGCGGTGATCCTGTTTAGCTTTGCCCTGATCGCCCTGACGTTTATCGATATCGACAAAATGCTGCTGCCGGATCAAATTACCCTACCCTTGATGTGGGCGGGCTTGATGCTGTCGTTGCTCGGGATATCCCCGGTCAGCCTGAACGATGCCGTTATCGGAGCTATGGCCGGTTACTTATCGCTTTGGAGCCTTTACTGGGCCTTCAAGCTGCTGACGGGCAAGGAAGGCATGGGCTATGGCGACTTCAAGCTACTGGCTGCATTGGGCGCATGGCTTGGCTGGCAGTTACTGCCTTTTGTGGTGCTGCTTTCCTCTTTGGTTGGGGCAATCTGCGGCATTATCATGATGCGCCGCCAGCAGAACGACGGCCAACAACCGTTTTCTTTTGGCCCTTACCTCGCCATCGCTGGCTGGGTGGCCATGTTATGGGGTGAGCCGTTGCTCAACTGGTACCTAACCGCTTATCTGGGGCTGTAAGCTATGTCTTTTGTTATTGGGTTAACCGGCGGGATCGGTAGCGGCAAAACCACGGTTGCCAATCTGTTCGCAGCCCAGCAGATCGAGATCATTGATGCCGATATCGTTGCCCGTGAAGTGGTCGAGCCTGGCAGTGCCGGTCTGCAAGCCATTGTTACGAAACTAGGTTCTGACATCTTGCTGACAGATGGTACGCTTAATCGCAGTAAGCTGCGTGAAGCCATCTTCAGTGATAATCAATTAAAAGAATGGCTTAACCAATTATTGCACCCGATGATCAGGGAGAAAATGCAGCAGGATATTGCCGCCGCCCAGTCGCCGTATTGCTTGCTGGTTGTGCCGCTTATGGTGGAAAATAACCTGCAGGCCATGACCGACCGCTTATTGGTGGTCGACGTTGATGAGGAGATCCAGGTAGCCCGGACCCAGCAAAGGGATAATGTCCCTGCCGAGCAGGTTCGTAGTATCCTTGCTTCCCAGGCCAGCCGCGAAGAACGCCTTGCGGCTGCCGATGATGTGATCTGCAATAATGGCAATGGTGACAACCTTGAGCAGCAAGTTGCCAAACTGCACCAAGAATACCTGGCGCTAAGCCGCCAGCAGAACAACACACCGCAGTGCTAACTAATTTGGGTACGTTGATATGCAAGTAAACCGCTTTGAACACCCGTTAAATGAGAAGGTACGAATTTACCTTCGATTGGAATACCTGATCCGCCAAATGCAACATGCCAGTGCTCTGACCGATCCTTGGCAGCATCAGCTATTCTTCCGCGCTTTGTTTGATTTGCTGGAAATTCTTGATCAAATCCAGCTCAAGTCGGAGCTTGCCAAAGATCTTGAGAAGCAACGTGGCCGCCTCAAGCAATGGCTAAACATTGAAGGGGTCGATCAAACTGCCCTGCTGGCACTTTTGGACCAGCTAGAGCTCGCCCAGCACCAACTGCTTACCGCTAACCGCCTTGGCCAAGCCCTGCGTGAAGACCGCTTCCTTGGCGGGATCAAGCAACGCCTGTCTATTCCTGGTGGCAGCTGCTGTTTCGATCTACCGGCCCTGCACCATTGGCTACACCTGCCGCTAGCCCATAAGCAAAATGATCTGGCCAACTGGCTGTCTCAAATCAAAGAGCTAAGTGTTGCCCTCAACCTCTGGCTCAAACTGGTCAGGGAAACCGGACAGTTCCAAGATCAGGTCGCACGTGGCGGTTTCTTCCAGCATGAAGCCGAAGAAGCCAGTTTGATCCGACTTGAGATTTGCCCCAGCCATGGTGTCTACCCTATGATATCGGGACACCGCAGCCGGTTTGCCATCCGCTTCATGCCATTTGAAGAAGGCGCCGGTATTGCCGAGACGATAGAATTTAAACTAGCGATTTGCTGAGGTAAGAAGTGACGCAATCCAACACGCCAACCACACCGATCACCGTGGTGAAATGCCCAACCTGCCAAACCGACGTTGTTTGGGGTGAGCAGAGCCCATTCCGTCCGTTCTGCTGCAAGCGCTGCCAGCTTATCGATCTCGGTGAGTGGGCTGAAGAAGAAAAGGCCATCCCGGGCGCACCGGATATGTCTGATTCCGACGGCTGGTCGGAAGATATGGGGTATTGATGGCTTGGGGCTAAGGGCCCTCGGTCCTAGGCGCGGGGAAGAGCAAGCGCTTATAACTCACTATAAAACGCGCCTTTTTACTATTTAATTTACTCACCCAGCCAATAGCCCCTCGCCGATTTGCCTCAGGCCTCGCTAAGTGCAGCGAGCTTTTGCAACACAACCTCATTCGCTTCCGGGAAGGCGTAGTTGGTTAGCTCTTCTAGGCGTACCCACTCGCTTGGCTGGCCTTCCTTGCCGTATGCTTTGCCTTCGAAGGCGCGTACCAGGAAGAAATCAAACTTCAATGACTTCTCTGGGTAGTCGTGCTCCAGTGCCATGAAATGCTCAAGCTCAGTTGCTTGGATGCCGACTTCTTCGTGCAGCTCCCTGATCACCGCCTGCTCGGCTGTTTCACCGGTTTCGACCTTGCCCCCGGCAAACTCCCAGAAACCGCCCTTGTGCGCTTTGGCGGCGCGCTGGGTAATGAAAACCTTATCCTGTTCGGCATTGAGGATGATCCCTGCCGAAATCCACACTTGTTTCTTTTCCAAACCGTTACCTTTACTCTCTCGTTGCCTGCTAAGCAGGTCTCTTCTTTAAGCATATACCCAGAGATATCCGTTAACTGGGTATAGAAAAAAGGCCGCGATTGCGGCCTTTTTTATGGGTTAAGCTGCCTGGTTAGTTGATTTTACCGTGGCATTGCTTGTATTTCTTGCCAGAGCCACATGGGCAAGGCTCGTTACGGCCTACCTTGCGCTCTTCACGCTGGTAAGGCGCCGCTTCGTCGCTTTCCTGGCTTTCGTCGGCAATTTGGTTTTCCGCATTCTGGTGCTGGAATTGCTGGCGGCGAGCGAGCTCTTCTGCCTGACGGCGGCGCTCAGCTTCAACACGTTCAACTTCTTCCTGCTGCTGGACACGTACCTTGCTCAGGATCGCAATCACGTCTGACTTCAGGCTTTCCAGCATACCTTCGAACAGTTCAAACGACTCACGCTTGTATTCCTGTTTCGGGTTCTTCTGCGCATAACCACGTAGGTGGATACCCTGACGCAAGTGGTCCATTGCTGCTAGGTGCTCTTTCCATAGCGTATCCAGGTTTTGCAGCATCACCGTCTTCTCGAAGTTGCGTAGTACCGGTGCACCAACCACTTCTTCTTTGTGACGGTAGATCTCAACCGCTTTCTCGACGATACGCTCACGCAGTGCTTCTTCGTACAGCTTCTCTTCGCTGTCCAACCACTCCTGGATAGGTAGTTCCATGTCGTAGTCGGCCTTCAGGCGCTCTTCCAGACCTTGGATGTCCCACATCTCTTCCAACGACTGTGGCGGGATGTAGCCATCGATAACCGCCTGGATAACGTCTTCGCGGTTCTGCTCGATCATTTCGCTGATGTCTTCGGCATTCATCAGCTCATCACGAAGCTCGTAAACCACCTTACGCTGGTCGTTAGCTACGTCATCGAATTCAAGCAGCTGCTTACGGATATCGAAGTTACGGCCTTCAACTTTACGCTGGGCATTTTCGATAGCCTTGGTCACCCATGGGTGCTCAATCGCTTCGCCCTCTTCCATACCCAGCTTCTTCATCATGTTAGAAACACGATCCGAAGCGAAGATACGCATCAGGCCATCTTCCATCGATAGGTAGAAACGGGAAGAACCGGCATCACCCTGACGGCCCGAACGACCACGTAGCTGGTTATCGATACGGCGAGATTCGTGACGCTCGGTACCGATGATGTGTAGGCCACCAGAGGCCAGAACAGCATCGTGTTTGACCTTCCAGTCCGCTTTGATCTTGGCAATTTGATCGTCAGTTGGGTTGTCCAGTTTGGCAACTTCGCTCTGCCATGAACCACCCAGTACGATATCCGTACCACGGCCAGCCATGTTAGTCGCGATAGTTACCGCTTTTGGTGCACCCGCCTGGGCAACGATGTCTGCTTCACGCTCGTGGAACTTGGCGTTCAAGACTTCGTGCTTGATACCTTGTTTCTTCAGCGATTTAGACAATAGCTCAGATTTTTCAATCGATACGGTACCAACCAGAACAGGCTGACCATTTTCGACACGGTTCTTGATGTCTTCGCTGATCGCAGCAAATTTTTCCAGCTCGGTCATGTAAACCAAGTCACCCATGTCATCACGGATCATCGGCTTGTTGGTTGGCAGCACGACGGTCTCAAGACCGTAGATAGACTGGAATTCGAACGCTTCGGTATCGGCTGTACCTGTCATACCAGACAGTTTGGTGTACAGGCGGAAGTAGTTCTGGAAAGTGATCGACGCCAGCGTCTGGTTTTCATTCTGGATCTTCACACCTTCTTTTGCTTCTACAGCCTGGTGCAGACCTTCAGACCAACGGCGGCCCGGCATAGTACGGCCAGTGTGCTCATCAACGATGATCACTTCGTCATCTTTAACAATGTAGTCAACGTCACGCTCGAACAGAACATGGGCACGCAGGGCTGCGTTAACATGGTGAAGCAGGCTGATGTTAGTTGGCGAGTAAAGAGTGTCGTCCTCTTCCATCATGCCATTTTGCTTAAGCAACTCTTCGACAAACTCCTGACCATTCTCGGTAAGGTGGGCTTGCTTCGACTTTTCATCAACCGTGTAGTGGCCTTCGCCACGGTATTCTTCGCTGTCTTCCTGATCCTGCTTAACAAGCTGAGGGATCAAGGTATTGATCTTGGTGTATAGCTCAGAGCTATCTTCCGCAGGGCCCGAGATGATTAGCGGGGTACGGGCTTCATCGATAAGGATGGAGTCAACTTCATCGACTACCGCAAAGAAGCGCTCGCGCTGTACGCGATCTTCCGGGCGGAACGCCATGTTGTCACGCAGGTAGTCAAAACCAAATTCGTTGTTTGTACCGTAAAGGATGTCGGCAGCGTAGGCTTCTTTCTTCGCCTGAGGAGGCATGTTTGGCACGTTAACGCCAACGGTCATACCTAGGAATTCAAAAAGTGGTCGGTTAGTTTCGGCATCACGCGCGGCCAGGTAGTCATTCACTGTTACGATGTGAACGCCTTTGCCGGTCAGGGCGTTAAGGTAAGCTGGCAGGGTTGCCGTCAGGGTTTTACCCTCACCGGTACGCATCTCTGCGATTTGGCAAGCGTTCAGTACCATACCACCGATAAGCTGAACGTCGAAGTGGCGCATACCGTATACACGCTTGGACGCTTCACGTACTGTTGCAAAGGCTTCTGGCAGTAGCTGGTCAAGGTTCTCACCCTGCTCCAGACGCTCACGGAACTCAACCGTTTTTGCCTTTAGTTCTTCGTCCTGCAAGCTTTCGAATTGAGGTTCAAGCTTGTTGATTTGGTCAACAATTTTGCGCATACGACGCAGTGTGCGGTCGTTACGGCTACCGATAACTTTGGTCAGTAGTTTTGATAACATGGCGTTGCCGTTTTCTCTTAGTTATTTCAGCCTCTCGAGGCTGAATTTTTAATTTGAATTTTTCAACCGGGATTATATCAGCAAGGCGCTAGGCCAAGACTTGCGATTAATCATCCCTGTCCCGTCTAAATTCGCCACTTTTGTGACTACGGAAGCCGATACGAAAAACAATGGTTATTGATGATATTGTGGTACGAGTCGACCATTTCAAGGGATAAATGAAAACAATACCAGAAATTGAGCACCATCGGCTATCCGTTGAGGGTGTAAACCCAAGCAGACCCAAGAAGCTAAAACGATCTTGGTCAATGCTCTCCCAAGCTTGATATAATAAGCCATATTGACTGTGTCGCCTATGGCAAATGCCCAGACGATGTTTTTCATATTCGAAAAATTAGAACTTAGCCACCACTTTTAGCCAGGAAAACTAAGCTATGCGCGATCATCGCCCACAAACACCGGCAAGTTTGCTTGATGACAACCACGTGGGGAACATCCAGCAGCGAGCCATTGCCCTGAGCAAATTGGACAAGGCGGTCAAACAGCACCTTGCCTGTGCCGATCATTGCCGGGTCAGCAACTACCGCCAAGGTACCCTTATCATCGAGACCGCCTCTGCGGCGTGGTCGATGCGCTTGAACTACGAGCGCAACACACTCATTACCAAATTACGCGAGAAGCTGCTGCCCAACTTGGCCAAAATAGAGGTTAAGGTCAACCCGGCTCTGGCAGCAGCGGCCCCGGTAAAAGAAAAGCAACCGGATATCGTTCGCAAGCCTATTTCCGCCAAGGCAGCCGGCTACCTGCTCCATACAGCCGAGGGCGCACCGGACAAGATTAAATCGCGGCTCGAGCGCATTGCAGCGCTGGCTGCAGAGAAGGCAGGCCAAAACAAATAATAGGCCAGATAAAGAAAACGCCGGACAATGTCCGGCGTTTATAAATTCGTTTGAGGCAAAAACCGATTAGGCCAATACCATTCCAGGCTGAGCAAAGGTTACAGGAACCTGTTGTTCATCTGTGAAAGTAGACCACTCATACGCTTCCTGATCAGCAAGTACTGCACGCAGTAGCTTGTTGTTAAGCGCATGGCCTGACTTGTAAGCCACCATTTCACCAATAATATTGTGACCACACATGTAAAGGTCGCCAATAGCATCCAATACCTTGTGGGTAACCAACTCGTTGTCGAAACGAAGGCCTTCGTCATTGAGGATACGGTAATCGTCAAGCACGATGGCATTGTCAAAGCTACCACCTAGACACAGGTTCTGTGACTGGAGGTATTCGATATCGCGCATGAAACCGAAGGTACGGGCACGGCTGATATCTTTAACAAATGACTGGCTGGAGAAATCCAATACCAAACGCTGCTGCTCTGATTCAATCGCCGGGTGGTTAAACTCAATAGCGAAATCAAGACGGAACCCGTTGTAAGGACGGAGTTCAGCCCATTTGTCACCATCTTCGACGCGAACAGTTTTCTTGATACGCAAGAAACGCTTAGGCGCATTCAGGGTATCGATGCCGGCAGACTGCAGCAGGTAGATGAACGGGCTCGCACTGCCATCCATAATAGGGATTTCAGGTGCATCAACTTCGATAATTACATTATCGATACCCATTCCTGCCAACGCAGCGTTAAGGTGCTCAACGGTTGAGATACGTACGCCTTGCTCGTTAACCAAGGCAGTACACAACATGGTGTCGCGGACCGAATCTGCATCTGCTGGGAAATCAACAGGCGGATTCAAATCGGTACGGCGATAAATCACACCAGTGTTTGCAGCAGCAGGACGAAGAATAAGCGTCACTTTACGCCCAGAGTGAAGGCCCACCCCAGTCGTTTGCACAATGCTTTTCAGTGTACGTTGTCTTATCATCTGCTTTTCTCAACTATAAAATTGCCATGATATCGGCCCCTATCCTTCGTCAAAAAAAGGACAGGGACGTGCATCATATCACTTTTTGACCAGTTTCCCAAAATTAATTGCGCGCTTAGTCAGCTTGCTTGCGCAAAAATGCTGGGATATCCAAGTAGTCGTGATCCGCCTGAGGCTTAGGGTTTGCCGCCGTTGCCGCCTGCTGGTTTGCAGTATCTGCTGCTGGGGCTGGCTGGCTCAAAGGCGCTGCTTTGGCCTCTTCAGCTGGTGCCGCTGTAGCAGCAGGCTTCTCAGATGCCACTGCCTGTACTGGCTTCGCAGTACCGGTTACCAAAGTGATATCTGGCTTGCACTCTTTGCCAATACCCGTTGCAACAACGGTTACGCGTAGCTCATCAGACATTTCTGGGTCAAGCGAGGTACCGATAACAACGGTAGCGTTGTCAGAGGCAAAGGCTTTCACCGTGTTACCTACAGTTTCGAACTCATCCAGACGCATGTCTAGGCCAGCTGTGATGTTAACCAACACGCCGCGTGCGCCAGCTAGATCGATATCTTCAAGTAGCGGGCTCGAAATAGCCATTTCAGCCGCTTCTTCAGCACGGTCATCACCAGTAGCAACTCCGCTGCCCATCATGGCATGACCCATTTCAGACATTACAGTGCGAACGTCAGCGAAGTCGACGTTGATCATGCCCGGACGGGTGATCAGCTCGGCGATACCCTGGACTGCGTTTTTCAGTACATCGTTAGCCTTGGCAAACGCATCAAGCAGTGTGATGCCACGGCCAAGTACTTTCAGAAGCTTCTCGTTCGGGATAGTGATCAGCGAGTCAACGTGCTTAGACAGTTCCTCGATGCCCTGCTCGGCAAACGCCATACGCTTTTTGCCTTCGAAGCTAAATGGCTTGGTCACCACCGCTACAGTCAGGATCCCTAACTCTTTCGCCACCTCGGCAATAATTGGCGCTGCACCGGTACCGGTACCGCCCCCCATGCCGGCTGCGATGAAGATCATGTCTGAGCCTTCAAGCTCAGCTTTGATCGCTTCGCGATCTTCCAGTGCCGAGTCACGACCAACCTGTGGGTTGGCACCCGCACCCAGACCTTTGGTGATTGCCCCACCGATCTGGATCACTGTACTTACATTGGTTTTACGTAGTGCCTGAGCATCAGTGTTCACACTGATAAACTCAACACCTTCGATTGATTCACGTACCATGTGATCGACAGCATTACCACCGCCGCCGCCAACGCCTATGACTTTAATTACCGCTTCGTCAGACATTTCCATCATCGGTTCAAACATGTGTTCTCTCCGTCCATCCTGTTCGCATCAGGTTTTAAAATTCTTTTCTAAACCAGCCACTTAGTTTAGTGAAAAAGCCAGAAACAGAACGTTTCTGCTCAATTTCACTGTCATCAAATGTCTGACTATCCTTTCCGTAATGCAGTAGACCTACTGCAGTCGCATAATGTGGGAATTGCACATGTTCGGTCAGCCCTGTCACGTTAAGTGGCAAGCCAACACGTACCTGGTTGCTGAAAACGCGCTCGGCGCACTCTACCAGGCCTTCCATCTGAGCTGCACCGCCAGTTAAGACAATGCCTGCTGCCAGTTGGTGCTTCACTCCCGCATTACGCAGTTGTTCTTGTACTTCTATCAGCTTCTGATTAACCAGTCCCAACAGCTCGCTGTAACGGGGCTCTATCACTTCCGCCAATGTTTGGCTCTGCAGGCTACGCGAAGGTCGACCGCCAACACTCGGCACATCTACCTTGGCATCCTTGCTAACAAGCTCGCTTAGCGCACAGCCAAATTTCACTTTAATTTCCTCGGCATCCCCAAGCGGGGTGCCGAACGCATAGGCAATGTCACTGGTTACCACATTGCCGGCATAAGGAATCACGGCCGCATGGCGCAGTGCACCACCGGTCCAGACAGCGATATCCATGGTACCGCCGCCGATGTCGACCACGCAGACACCCAGTTCACGCTCATCAGGCGTCAATACTGCGTGGCTGGCAGCCAAGCCGGAGAAAATAAGCTGATCGACTTTGAGGTCACAGCGCTCTACCGCCTTGACGATATTCCGCGCCATGTCGTTATGGCAGGTGATCAAATGAACACTCGCTTCCATGCGTACCCCAGATAGACCAACAGGGTTTTTAATTCCCTCTTGATAATCAATAGCAAATTCCTGAGGAATTACATGCAAAACTTTATGTTCGTCACTAATTTTTACCGATTTAGCGGTATGGATGACATTATCAACATCATCCTGAGTCACTTCTTTGTCGGAAATCGGCACCATGCCCTCTTCTGTCTGGCAGCGAATGTGCTTGCCCGACAGGGACAAAAATACCGATGAAATCTGACAGTCAGCCATCAACTCAGCTTTGTAGATCGCGCCCTGTACCGATTTAACTACAGACTCGAGATCATTTACACCGCCTTTGTCCATCCCACCGGACGGACTGCTACCTTCACCGATGACATTCACTTCGCCATCCGGTAGCACTTCACCGACCAAAGCACTGACTTTGGACGTGCCAATATCCAGGCCTACTATCAGTTTTTTATCTGCCGCCTTCGTCATAGCGCCTACTCTTATAGTTCTCTTAAGCCAAACAGGCTGCGGCAGAGCCGATCTATTTGGACTCGCTTTGCTCTGGGTCAGTGACCCAGCCTACAGCAGCTCCGGTATCATAACGTAAGTCTATGTACTCGATAGCCTTTCCTTGCTGTTCTAATTGCGGGGATAAGGCAATGAAACGTTCGATCCGCTCCATCCGCTCCTTACGCCCTAATTCAAGCCTGACGCCGTTAGTTAACCAAACCCGCCAAGCCCGACGTTCATTCAATGCCAGCGTAGCAATTTCAAAGCCCGCATGCTGTAACCTCGGTTGCATTTCGCGCAATGCACTCAACACTTCAAGGCTGGTACCGTCCGGCCCTGCAAGGCCAACCAGTAGTTGGCCTGCTTGCTCAGGGGGGGCCTCAAAGACTTCCCCGTCTTGGTTGACCATCGCGTGGCCATTCCAAGAAGCCGCCGGCTCTTGCTCGACCAAAAACACTTTGAGGGTATCGGGCCACTGCTTGCGCACCGCCGCCCTTGCCACCCAAGGCATAGCCTCCAGCACATGTTGAATGTCATCAACATCTTGGGTCATGAAACTGCCTAGCTGCTCAAGGTGCATAATTCCTTCCCGGACATCGCCAGGAGTCAGGTAATGCAGCTCACCTTGAATCACCAGCTGTGACAACGGCAGCCGGTTGGCATCTGTCATCCAGTTGATTGCCGCGCTGAACAGCCAGACAACAAACCCGATCACAAAGAGAAAAAAAGCCAGTCCCCCACGGTGGTGCTTTGGCGCCACAGGGGAAAACGATATTCTTTTTAGGACACTATCAGCCATAAATAGTTTAATCCCGATGTCATAGCCGATATTTACCTAGCAAAAGCGGCAAGGCCATTCCCTCAACCCTTTCCGCTTTCTCGCGTAAAGTTGACAGATTATAGCGAGCAAGCCTCGGCTCTCCAACATCTGAAAGCCGATTCCTCGCAGATCTCTGGCTATAAGCTTAAATCAAAGCAAAAAACAAGCCAAATATATATTTTTTATACAGTAAGATTACTGGCTCATTTGCTCAATATTCAGTTGCATATCCGCAAGCTGCCTAGCAATCTTGCCAACATCACCGGCACCTTGTGTCAGAACCAAATCATCATTTTGTAGAATATTGGCTAACGCTGACGGCAGGGCATCGATAGTTGGCACAAAAATCGGGTCCAGTTTGCCACGGCCACGAATGGTACGGCACAGGGCACGGCCATCTGCACCGGCAATAGGCACTTCACCCGCAGCATACACATCCAGCATGACAAGCACATCAACCTGTTCAAGCACATTGGCAAAATCGTCATATAGATCACGGGTGCGGCTGTAACGGTGTGGCTGGAATACCATCACCAGACGCTTGTCTTCCCAACCTGCGCGCGCAGCCTGAATAGTCACATCAACCTCGCTCGGGTGATGGCCGTAGTCATCGACCAGCATCACCTTACCATTACCGGTTTCGAACTCCCCAAGGTGATCAAAGCGTCGGCCAGTGCCTTCGAATTCAGCCAATGCACGGATGATGGCGTCATCATCGACACCTTCTTCGGTTGCCACCGCAACAGCGGCCGTCGCATTCAAGGCATTGTGCTTACCCGGAATGTTCAGTTTGATCTCAAGCGCTGGCTTACCTTTACGTAGTATCGAGAAATGTCCCTGCTGGCCGCGCTGATCATAATCAACCAAACGCACATCTGCATCCTCAGAAAAGCCATATGTGATCACTTGGCGGCCAATTTTTGGAAGAAGCTCACGCACGACTGGATCATCAATGCACATTACCGCCAAACCGTAGAAAGGTAGGTTGTGCAAGAAATCGACAAATGTCTGCTTCAATACTTCGAAATCACCACCATAAGTGTCCATATGGTCAGCTTCGATATTGGTGACGACACACACCATCGGCTGCAGGTGCAGGAATGAAGCATCACTTTCGTCAGCTTCAGCAATCAGATAACGGCTGGAGCCAAGACGGGCATTAGTACCGGCACTTTTCACCAGACCGCCGTTAACAAATGTTGGATCCAACCCTGCTTCAGAGTAAATCTGAGTAACCAAGGCTGTCGTGGTTGTTTTACCGTGAGTACCGGCAATGGCTATGCCATGACGGTAGCGCATCAGCTCTGCCAGCATCTCCGCACGGCGTACCACAGGAATACGCAGCTCACGAGCTGCAGCCAATTCAGGGTTGCTCTGATCAATGGCCGTCGAAGCAACCACCACGCTAGAGCCATCGATATTGCTGGCTTGGTGGCCGAAGAAGATCTCAGCGCCCTTGCTCGCCAAACGGTTAGTCACCGCATTCGGCGCCAAGTCTGATCCACTGACGTTGTAGCCTTCGTTAACCAAAACTTCTGCGATACCGCTCATACCGGCACCGCCGATCCCAACAAAGTGGATACGCTCTACGCGGCGCATCTCTGGCACCATGGTTCTAATTTTTGCTAATTGCTGGTTATCCAGTTTACTCATCACTTTGTCTCGTCTTATTGCTTTGCCAACGATTTGATCACCTCCGCCACCCGGCGGTCAGCATCAATAATCGCTGCGTCCCGTGCCGCCTGCGCCATCTTGGCCAACTGTGCACGGTCTAATTGTTGTAAGGTGTCGGCCAGCCCTTCTACTGTCAGTTCAGGCTGTTCAATCATTTTCGCCGCGCCACACTGTACGAGGTGGTCGGCATTGAGCGCCTGCTGGCGATCCTTATGCATGAATGGCACAAAGACCGCACCAAGACCGGCCGCTGACAGTTCAGACACCGTCAGGGCACCCGAGCGACAAACAACGATATCAGCCCAAGCATAAGCTGCAGCTACATCGTCGATAAATTCTGTTACTTGGTAGTTATTGCCCTGCGCATCGGCGTACTGGGCATAATCTTGTTCAGTTTGCACCTGGGCACCTTTACCGGCCTGATGCCATACAGTGACTTTATCGCCCAGCAAACCCGCAACTTGAGGCAGAGTTTGGTTAAGGATGCGTGCCCCCTGGCTGCCTCCCATCACCAATACCCGAATTGGACCGTCACGTTCAACAAAGCGCTGCTCCGGAGAGGCTAGTGCAACTACGTCCTGACGAACTGGATTACCTACCACCTCGCGGTTTGGGAAAGCACCAGGGAATGCCTGCAGTACACTCGCCGCTATGCGTGAAAGCCATTGGTTCGTCAAACCGGCAACTGCGTTTTGCTCATGTAGAATCACCGGCACGCCCGATAACCATGCAGCAACACCGCCCGGCCCGCTGACATAACCGCCCATGCCGAGTACCGCATCAGGCTGCCACGCCTTGATATATCTCCGGGCCTGCAAAATGGCACCAACAATCTTGAAAGGCGCAGCCAACAAGCGCGTAACGCCCTGACCACGTAAGCCCTTGACCTTGATAAAGTCGATATCAATACCGTGCTTGGGCACCAATTCGGCTTCCATACGATCAGCTGTACCAAGCCAGCGGATCTCCCAGCCTTCTTGCTGTAACCGCTTGGCAACGGCCAAGCCAGGGAAGACATGGCCGCCGGTGCCGCCCGCCATGACGAGCAAGCGCTTATTCTTGTTCATTGTCATTTTCTTCTACTTCCGGGTCCGGCATTGATCTAGCAGCGATTCGCTGCTCATAATCTATCCGGATCAAAATGGCGACCGCAGTAGCCATAATAAATAAACTGGAGCCACCGTAACTGATAAGTGGCAAGGTTAGCCCTTTGGTCGGTACCATACCGGCAGCCGCACCAACATTGACCAAGGTTTGAAAAGCAAACCAGAAAGCAAAGCCAAAGGCCAAGAAGCCACCGTATAACTGCTCTGTCTGCAAGCAGCGACGGCCAATCATCAAGGCTTTAAATACCAGGGCAAAAATAAGCAGCAGAACAACCGTCACCCCAATAAGGCCAACTTCCTCTGCCAATACGGCAAATACAAAGTCGGTGTGGGCCTCAGGCAAATATTCCAGCTTCTGGATAGAGTTACCCAGACCTTGCCCCAACCATTCACCACGGCCAAAGGCCATCAGGGATTGGGTAAGCTGGTAACCACTACCGAAAGGATCATCCCACGGATCGAGGAACGAGGTAACGCGACGCCAACGGTATGGTTCGAAATAAATCAGGGAGGCGATACCGACGCCCGCCGTGGCTATCATTACGATGAATTGCCATAGCTTGGCCCCGGCGATAAACAGCATGCCAACCGTGGTGACAAACATCACCACGAACGAACCAAGATCGGGCTGTTCAAGCAGCAAGAAGCCTAGCAGGACAAGCACCAGCAAAGGCTTGGCAAAACCGATGAAGGTTTCGCGAACTTGCTGGTACTGACGCACCAAATAGCCAGATAAAAACAGGAATAGGGAAAGCTTGGCGACTTCAGCAGGCTGCAGGTTAAAGATACCCAGCGGGATCCAGCGGGAAGCACCGTTGACCGAGCGGCCGACACCCAGTACAGCAACCAACAGCACAATCGATACTATCAGCATCGGCACGCTGTACTGGCGCCACTTTTCAAGCGGGATCATCAGTACAAAACTGGCTAGCACCAGAGAGCAAACAAGGAAGAATCCATGGCGTAGGGCAAAATAGAACGGCATGTCTGTCAGGCGGGTCGCGATCGGCACTGAGGCTGACGTAACCATCACCAAACCCGTTGCCATCAAGGCTAATGCAATCCAAACCAGCTGCCTGTCATACGGGCTCTGCGCCGCCGGTTTTGTCATCCAATCAAAAAACTGCCCCATCCCTTCTTTTACCGCTCCCGCCATCAGGTGTCCTTGCCTACCCGGTGCTGTAGTGCCTGTGCCAATTCGACAAACGTATCACCACGCACCATAAAGTTAGCAAATTGATCGAAGCTCGCACAGGCCGGAGACAACAAGATCATATCTCCCGCACTGGCTATTTTTGCAGCCTGTGACATGGCTTGCTCCATGGTCTCGACCATCAAGGGGTTATCAACCAGTGGGGCAAAGTGTGAACCATCGCGGCCAAAGCAGTACAACTGGGCATCTAATTTCGCCAGGACAGGTGCCAGCTCGGAGAAATCGGCGCCCTTGCCGTCACCGCCCACCAGCAAGTGAAGCTTGCCATTAAGCTGTAAACCTTTCAGGGCAGCCAAGGTACTGGCGAGATTGGTCGCCTTGGAATCATTGACCCATTTCACGCCATGCTGCTCAGCCACCAACTGGCAGCGATGAGCTAGGCCATTGTAGCGACGCAGCGCGCGGCATGAAGCTTCGCGGTCAATACCTACCGCATCCGCCAGCGCTAGTGCAGCCAAGCTATTGGCTACATTGTGGCGGCCTACCAATGCAATATCATTGCTAGGCATCAAAGGCGCTCCAGCGATAGCCAGCCACTCTTCGCCTTGGTGCTCGACCAAGCCGTAGCGCTCGGTACTATCACCGCTTCCAACATTGAGGCCAAAGCTGACTAGCTCAAGCTCACACGCATCAGTATCCGGTTTGGTCGCCAGATCTTCCCGGTTGAAAACCGCAAGCTCCGCATGGGTAAAAATACGCATCTTGGCTGCGCTGTACTGCGCCAAGCCGCCAGGGTACCTGTCCATATGGTCTTCAGACAGGTTGAGGTAAGCCGCCGCTTTGAGCGACAGGCTCGACGTCGTTTCCAGTTGAAAACTGGACAGCTCGAGGACATACAGATCGTGACCCTCTGCCAGCATATCCAGCGCAGCAAACCCGATATTGCCACCGACACCGACATTGATGCCGGCCTCTTTGGCCATCTCGCCAACTAGGCTAGTCACTGTGCTCTTGCCATTGGAGCCAGTGATCGCGACCACAGGCTTCTCTACCGCACGGGCAAACAGTTCGATATCACCGACAATTTCAATCCCCACGCTAGCAGCCTGCTGCAGTTGCGGGGTGGCTAGGGCGATACCCGGGCTCGAAACAATCAAATCGGCAGCCATCAGCCAATCCATCTGCCACTGGCCACTGCAAAGTGCTACCGACGGGGGCAGCTGCTCACGGCCTGGAGGGTTGTCGCGGGTATCAATGACCTTGATGTCCAGCGACTGAGGAGCCCTCAGCAGGTGGTCCACCACCGACAGGCCGGTCATCCCCAGCCCAATCACTACCACCTGCCTTACGCCTTCCAAGCCTTTCATCTTATCGTACCTTCAGGGTTGCCAGTGCGATCAGTACCAGCATTAGGGTAATGATCCAGAAACGCACGATAACCCGTGGCTCCGGCCAGCCTTTCAGTTCATAGTGGTGGTGGATTGGCGCCATGCGGAAGATACGCTGACCACGCAGTTTGTATGAGCCAACCTGCAGGATCACCGATACGGTTTCCATTACGAATACGCCACCCATCACAACCAGCAGCAGTTCCTGACGAACCAATACGGCAATAGTGCCCAATGCGCCACCGAGTGCCAATGAGCCCACATCACCCATAAAGACTTGTGCTGGGTAGGTGTTGAACCACAAGAAACCAAGCCCCGCACCGACGATAGCGGTACAAACGACGACCAGTTCACTGGCATCTTTGAGGTAAGGGATGTGCAGGTAATTGGCAAAGTTGACGTTACCCGTCGCCCAAGCGATAAATGCCATACCACCGGCAACCATCACGGTTGGCATAATCGCCAAGCCATCTAGGCCATCGGTCAGGTTAACCGCATTACTGGTACCGACAATAACAAAGTAAGTGAAAACAATATAGAACAGGCCAAGTTGCGGCATCACATCCTTGAAGAACGGCACCACCAGTTGAGTCGCTACGGTATCTTGGCCGTGGACATACAGTGCAAAAGCCACACCGAGCGCTATCACTGACTGCCAGAAGTATTTCCAACGGGCGATCAGGCCATCGGTATTCTTACGTACCACCTTGCGGTAGTCATCGACGAAACCCACTGCGCCATAGCCCAGCATCACGACCAGTACCGCCCACACATACGGGTTGGTCAGGTCAGCCCAAAGCAACACGGTAATCGCGATGGAGGCCAGGATCATGATCCCGCCCATTGTCGGGGTGCCGCGCTTACTAAAGTGCGATTCTGGGCCATCGTGGCGAACCACTTGGCCGATCTGCAGCATCTGCAGGCGGGCAATCAAACGCGGCCCCATCCACAGTGACAGCATCAAAGCCGTCAAGATGCTGATGATGGCGCGGAAAGTCAGGTATTCAAACAGTCGAAAAAATGGAAATGTCGATTCCAGTAAATCAGCTAACCAGTAAATCATTCTTTATGTTCCTGCAGTGCAACAATCACATCTTCCATGCGGGAGCTGCGGGCTCCTTTTGCTAGCACTGTCACTTGGATGTTGTCTTCATTGAGCAAAGGATCAAGCTGCTGATGCAGGGTCTCAATCAATGCTGTTTTATCGTTAAAGTGTTGGCCATTGTTGAGCGTACTGACGATCTGGCTCGCTTTACCAAATGTCAGCACCTTGTCGAGGCGACGCGCGCGCGCATATTCTGCAACTTCTTGGTGCAGCGCTGCACTATCATCACCCAACTCAGCCATGTCCCCCAATACAAACCAGCGCTGGCCGTCAAAACCAGCCAACAAGTCAATTGCCGCCTTTACAGATGCGACACTGGCATTGTAGGTATCATCGACCAGCCTCAGATTAGGACGCGGCTCGGTCACATCAGCGCGGCCTTTGACATTGGCCACACCACCCAGGCCTGCCTGTACCTGCTCTGGCGTTGCCCCCATCGCCATAGCTAACGCTGCGGCTGCTAGAGCGTTGGCGACATTATGGCCACCAGCCAGCGTTAAACTGACCGGAAATGTTGCCAAGGGGGTGCGCATTGTAAAGCAAGCGCGACCCATACTGTTAATGTTTATGTCAAGAGCGTGAAAATCTGCTTCAGGCTGAGTGGCAGAAAATGTCTGCAGTTGGTGCTTTTCTAGCATTAACTGCCATTTTTTCTGGTCATTGGAATCTAGATTAATAATCGCGACAGCTTCTTTACCGCGTTCCTCAAGCCCTTCGAAAATCTCCCCTTTGGCTTTCGCCACCCCGTCCAGCGAGCCAAACCCTTCAAGGTGGGCAGCTGCCAGGTTGTTGATCAATGCTACTTGCGGCTTGACCAGGTTGGTGGTGTAGGAAATCTCTTTCTGGTGGTTGGCACCTAGCTCAATCACCGCAAATTCATGCTCAGGTTCCAAGCGAAGCAAGGTCAGCGGGACACCAATGTCATTATTGAAGTTTCCGCCCGTTGCCAGCACCTTGCCTTTGTGTGCCAAGATAGCGGCTGTCATCTCTTTGACCGTGGTTTTACCACAGCTTCCTGTCAGTGACACTGTCTTCAGGCCATGACGCTGTTCCATTTCGGCTTTGAGCCAAGCACCCAATTGGCCTAGCGCCTGATGGGTATCTTCAACCACCAGCTGAGGCAAGTCGACAGGTAAGTGCTTGCTTACTAGCAATGCCGATGCACCTTGCTCTTTGGCGTTCTGGCAAAAGTCATGGGCATCGAAACGCTCGCCGACCAAAGCAATGAACAGGGTATCATCTGCTATCTGGCGGGTATCGGTAGAAACTGCCGAGATAGTCGTATCAGAACCAATCAACTGGCCACCCAATACGTCAGCCAATAGAGAAAGTTGAACAGGGATCATCCCTTTGCCTCCAACAATTCGGCGACCGTTTCACGGTCAGAGTAATGAATAGTGCGATCAGCCAAGATTTGGTAATCCTCATGGCCCTTGCCTGCCACCAACACGATATCATCAGCACCGGCATGGGTAAGTGCCCACTGACAGGCTTCTCGGCGATCGTGAATGGTTCGGGCCTGATCCGGCTGCGCCAGACCTGCCAGCATATCAGCCATTATCGCTTCTGGTGCTTCGCTACGCGGGTTGTCGTCGGTCAGGATCACCTGGTCTGCCAAGCTTTCCGCCGCTACCGCCATCAATGGGCGCTTGCCACGATCACGGTCACCACCACAACCAAAAATGCACCAGAGTTTGCCATGGCAGTGTACGCGCAGCGCCTGCAGGGCTTTTTCCAGTGCATCAGGGGTGTGAGCATAATCAACAACCATCATAGGTTTGTCAGGCTTTTGAAAAACTTCCATCCGGCCAGTGACCGCCTGAAGTTGCGGAGCCACAGCCAAAAGCGCAGCCATCTCATGGCCTGTCGCCAGCAAGGTAGCCAGTGACAACAGCAAATTAGTCACGTTAAAGGCACCAACCAAAGGCGCCGTAAACTGCCCGGCCCCCCAACTTGAATCAAAAGCGACGGTCACGCCTTTTGCGCTGTACTCAACCGATTCCAGCCATAGTGACTGGCCTTGATGGCCCACTAAATTTGCCTGAGACATAGTAACAGCAACAGCCTGCGGTAGATCAGTTAACCATTCGCGGCCAACCTCATCATCGGCATTGATCACCGCAACACCACTCTGGTGCTCGGTAAACAGGGTTTTCTTCGCGGCGGCATAACTCGCCATATCACCATGGTAATCAAGGTGGTCACGGCTCAGGTTGGTAAAGATGCTGGCTTTGAACTCTAGCGCTTTCACCCGTCCTTGTACCAAACCATGAGATGAGACTTCCATCGCGGCAAAACGGGCCCCTTGGCCAGCCATTTGCTGAAGTACGCAAGGGATCTCCAGTGCACTGCCTGTGGTATTGGTTGCCGGTTGGATATGCCCCAAAAGGCCATTGCCAGTCGTCCCCATCACCCCTGCTGGCTTACCTAGTAGCATTGCCCACTGGGCCAGTATCTGGCTGATGGTGGTTTTACCATTGGTTCCCGTTACGGCAACCACTTCGATCTGTTCGTCCGGTGCCCCATAGAAGCGCTTGGCAATCGCCGACAGCAAATCGCCAAGTAATGGGAGATAAATCACGGCACCGTTGTCAGTGTGTTCAAGATAAGCTTGTTCGGTATCCGCTTCAGCCAACACGATAGCCGCACCGGCTTGCTGTGCCTTGCCAATAAACTGACGGCCATCAACCGTGTGGCCCTTCACGGCAACAAACATCTCTCCGGCATTGATCTGCCGGCTATCAAGGGTCATCCCAGAAATTGTCTCTGCTGCCAATGATTGCGGCAGGCAAAGGCCTTCCAGCCATGGTGATAATAACTCACCGATAGCGTGTAATTGTTTAGGTTCCGGCATGGGTATTGCCCCTGTGGTTCACAACGTTTAACTCTTCAAGCGTTCCCGCATCCGGCGGGATATTCAAAATCTGTAAGGCGCTCTCCATCACTTCGGAGAAGATCGGTGCGGCAATCGCACCACCATAATAGGCATCACCCTGTGGCTCGTTAACCACCACAACCATCGCCAGTCGCGGATTGCTGATCGGGGCCAATCCGGCGGTCATCGCGACATATTCATCGCTATAACCACCGGCTGCTGCTTTTTTCGCGGTACCGGTTTTAGCACCAACACGATAACCTGCCACAGCAGCACGGCGGGCACTGCCCCCTTTGTGAGTAACCAGCTCAAGCATATTGAGCAGCTTGCGGGTATTTTCAGCCGACACGACCTGGCGACCTGGCACTACCGACTCGGTCTTGAGGATAGAAAGCGGGCGATTTACGCCCATTGCGCCCAGGGTCGCGTATGCACGTACCAACTGGATTGGGGTAACAGAAATACCGTAACCGAAAGACAGGGTGGCACGTTCAAAGTCAGACCAGCGGCGGCGATCCGGGAAGAAACCTTGCGCCTCGCCGATCAGGTTGATACCCGAGGCATCCCCCATACCGACACTGCTGTACATACCCAGCACGGCATCGACCGGCATCGCTAGCGAAAGTTTACTAACACCGATATTACTGGACTTTTGCAGGATCTTGGCCAGATCCGCCTTGCCGACCCGGGAGACATCTCGCACCCGGCTACCGCCGATCTGCATCAGCCCGTTGCCGGTATCGATAATGGTATCTTCATCGGCCACGTCATTTTCCAACGCCGCCAATACCACAAACGGTTTGATAGTCGAGCCCGGCTCCATCGCATCGGTAATTACCCGGTTGCGCATCCTGAAGCTCTGTAGCTGGTCGCGGTTGTTCGGGTTGTAGGACGGTGCATTGACCATCGCCAGTACCTCGCCGGTACGCACATCCACCATAACCACCGAGGCGGAAGTTGCCTGGTAATCGGCAACGGCCTGTTTTACTGCACGGTATGCAACAGCTTGCAACCGCTGATCGATACTCAGGCTAAGTGACTGGCCCGGCTCACGCTTCTTGAGTGAGATATTCTCAACCACCCGGCCATAGCGGTCTTTTCGGACGGTACGGCGGCCCGGCTCCCCGGTTAGCCAACCATCATAGGTACGCTCCACGCCTTCAAGGCCGTGGCTATCAATCCCCGTCACACCAATCAGGTGGGCACTGACTTCACCGGCAGGATAAAAACGGCGGGATTCGTCTTTGAGGCCAATGCCGGGTAGCTTGAGCTTGCTGACATAGGCTGCCATAGCAGGACTAACCTGGCGTTGCAGGTAGATAAAGCGGCGTTTGCTGTTCTTCTCAAGGCGCGTCATCAGGCCTTGGCGATCAAGCCCCAGCACATCTGCCAGGGCGTACCAACGCTCTGCCTGGTCCAAGCCACCATTTTTAAAAATCTGGACCGGATCAGCCCACACCGCCTGCACAGGTACACTGACCGCGAGCTGTTCGCCATTTCGATCAGAAATAATACCGCGGGCCGAAGGGAGTGCCTTGACCCGTAGCGAGCGCAGGTCACCTTCCTGGATAAGCTTGCCCGGCTCGAGGACCTGGATATAGGCCGAGCGTGCAATCAGCGCGACCATAGCCAGTAAAATACATGTACAAATAACACCAAAGCGCCACGGGATAAATGCCGGTGGCGCTTTCTGGCGACGTTGATTCTGTTTGTCAGAACGCTTGAAGGATTTTGTTATTTTCATTATTTAACAATAATTTCGCTATCACGGGATGGACGTTGCATCTCCATCTCCTGTTCGGCTAGACGTTCAATTCGACTGTGCTCGGCCAATGAACTTTCTTCAAGGATCTGATTTCGCCACTCGATATCGAGCTGATCCCGCTCAATAAGCAATTGCTCCTGCTGGGCAATCAACTGGCGTGAATGGTGGGTGATCAATACCACCCCCATTGCAGAAATCAGTACCAGAACCAACATTATCAGCGGAATACGGCCGACAGAAATCAAATCCCGGCCAATGATCTGGGCCAGGTTGTTTGTTGGTTCCGGCTGCTGGTTCATAGGCGTTCAGCCAATCGCAGTACAGAACTACGGGAACGAGCGTTATCGCTCACTTCGTTTTTCGATGGCTTGATCGCTTTGCCGACTGGCTTGAGATCAGGACTGCCCAGTGCTTTGATCTGTTCTTCAGTCAATGGCAGACCCGCCGGGACTTCTGGCCCTTTGCTCTGCTTACGAATAAAGCGCTTAACCATACGATCTTCCAGCGAGTGGAAGCTGATCACCGATAGGCGGCCACCTGTAGCTAGGATATTCACCGCACCTTTAAGGGCTGTTTCAATCTCTTCAAGCTCACTGTTGATATAAATACGGATCGCCTGGAAGCTACGGGTAGCTGGGTGCTTGTGCTTATCTTTGAACGGCGAAACATCCGCAATCAACTTGGCCAGCTGTGTAGTACGGGTCAACGGCTCGTTCTCAGGATCCTCACGGTAAGCAACAATGCCACGGGCAATACGCTTGGCAAAACGTTCTTCACCAAATTCTTTCAATACCCAGGCAATGTCATCCGCTTCCGCTTCTGCCAGCCAATCTGCCGCAGAAATACCAGACGTTGGGTCCATACGCATATCAAGCGGCCCATCGCGCATAAAACTAAAGCCACGTTCGGCATCGTCCAATTGCGGGGAAGAAACCCCCAAGTCCAACAACACACCGTCAACACGGCCGATCAGATCGCGCTCTTCCATGTATTTTTCCATGCCAGAAAACGGGCCATGGATAATCGTAAAGCGTGGGTCATCAATCTTCTGGGCTTCGGCAATCGCCTGGGGATCGCGGTCAATACTGTAAAGGCGTCCGTTTTCACCTAGCTGGGATAGGATCAGGCGGCTGTGTCCACCGCGACCAAATGTACCATCGACGTAGATACCATCTGGTTTGATGGCCAAGCCATCAACAGATTCATGAAGTAAAACCGAGACGTGCTCAAACTGTTCAGACATAAGTAATTATTCAGCTCTTGTAAAAGCGAGCCAACCCGTTAGTCAACAAGTCAGCATAAAATCCAGTAACAGTGGAAATTCATTAACTTAGGCTATTAAAACGCTGTTTTAAAAGCATTTTCCGCAAATTCCCACCGCAAAGTGTACGTATTTGATAAAAAAGATGTCAAGCCGAGGGCCGCAATTCTAACAATCACTTGAAATAAATTACGGGGGCTAAGGCAGAGGCCCACGGTAAATTCACCGGGCCCAAAACGACAAAAGGTGATGTAAAGCCTCATTTGAGACCTCACATCACCTTTTGTACTTAAAGGGGTGAGTTGGCCGATGAGCCGGGTTCTGTCCCGCTTGCGCGGTGGTAACCATTCCTCTAGGCCTGCAATCACTCACAGGCTCAAGCAACCTACCCGTCCCCAACGCGGGCCACGCCATTAGGGACCTATTTGGTCTTGCTCCGGGTGGAGTTTACCGTGCCACGAACTATTACTAGCCGCGCGGTGCGCTCTTACCGCACCCTTTCACCCTTACCTGTGCACCACTCCGAAGAATGGGCCATCGGCGGTCTGCTCTCTGCTGCACTGGTCGTAGGCTCGCGCCTCCCAGACGTTATCTGGCACCCTGCCCTGTGGAGCCCGGACTTTCCTCCCCCCCGTCAGTCTCCCAAAGGACATCAACGAGGCAGCGGTTACCTGGCCAACTCAGGCGGGCGATTGTATAGGACTTGGCTCACAGTTACCAGTGAAAAAGCCGACAAAAGCGCGAAGCGGTGGAAAAGGAAGCAAGAGCGGTGCTGTGGTGCTGTGGTGCTGTGGTGCTGTGGTGCTGTGGTGCTGTGGTGCTGTGGTGCTGTGGTGCTGGCAAGATTGATTCATCCACTCATCTTGTCAATGCTCTTTATTTCCCAAGGCATACAACAATGTGAACAAAAATTTGTAAGCATATAAAAATCCCCGATTTTTGTTCGGGGATTTTCTTTATCGATAATATTTAGGCCGACAATTCACTGTTTACCCACAGGGCCATAGAACCATAGCCACATAGGGCCATTAACCTAAATTCTCCAGCCCCCACTTATACAGCGCGTTCTTCTTCACGCCGTGGATCTCTGCTGTCAGTGCTGCCGCCTTCTTCAGGGGAAGTTCTTTGACCAGCAGGCCAAGGGTGCGTAGCGCGTCAGCAGGAAGGTCTTCTTTCTCGGCGCGATGGCCGGCCACCAGCAGTACCATTTCTCCACGGGTACGGTTGCTGTCTTCACCCAACCAGTCAATCAATTCGCCCAGCGGCGCGCCGTGGATAGTCTCGTAGGTCTTGGTTAGTTCGCGGGCCAACACGACTTGGCGTTCAGGGCCAAGTACAGCCAGCATATCAGCCAGCGAGTCCATGATGCGGTGCGGTGACTCGTAGAAAATCATGGTGCGCTCGTCATTGGCCAACTCTTGAAAGCGATCGCGGCGGCCCTTGCTTTTTGGCGGTAGGAAGCCTTCAAAGCTGAAGCGATCCGATGGCAGGCCGGCACCACTTAATGCAGTGACAACCGCGCAAGGCCCTGGAAGTGGGACAACTTTAACACCCGCCTGACGACAACGATTGACAAGATGGTATCCTGGATCACTGATCAGCGGCGTACCGGCATCGGACACAAGTGCGATACTGGTACCGGCCTGAAGTTTTTCGATCAGATAGTCAGCTTTTTGCTGCTCGTTATGATCGTGAAGCGCAAAGGTGCGGGTCGAGATCGAAAAATGGGTCAGCAGGCGCGATGTGTGTCGCGTATCCTCGGCGGCAATCAGATCGACATTTGCCAATACGTCCAATGCACGCTGCGTGATATCCGCCAAATTACCGATTGGAGTAGGTACGATGTACAAAGTTGCGACATCTACCGTGCATGAATTGGTCTCACTCATTTGTCTAAGATCTCATCTGCAATTAATATAGAGAGTAATTTGTCACAGTTGAATGAATTCAATGCTCAATTTTACCCATAAGCGTAAAAGTGTATCACGACTGTTAGCCCCTGTAGCCCTTGCCGTGCTTCTGGCAAGCTGTAGTACCTCTAACCAACCTGTCGTGGTCACCGATATTACAGCTGCCGCTACTGATAGCGCAGCCAATTATCTGATCAAAGCCGAGTCAAGTGAAGGTGCCGAAAGCATCAACTTTAATATCTTGGCACTCAAGGCATTAATCAAGGAAGGCCAATGGAATCAGGCCGAGCAACTTGCCGACCGTCTGAGCCGGATGAACATGGATCCGCTGCAAATGGCCGAATGGCAACTGGCACGTGCGACCCTGCGCTACCAGCAAGGCCAACCTAAAGCGGCCCTTGACTCACTCAACTTCCAACCATGGTGGACACTGGCTGACAGCCAGTACCTGCGCTACCACATGCTGCGCGCAGAGTTATTCCGTCAAACCAACCAGTCACTCAATGCTGCCCGCTCCCGCACGGCTTTGGACCAGTACCTGAGCAATGACAAGAAAGCGGCCAACTGGCAGAACTTGTGGCAGGATCTGTCCAACTACAACAACAACCAGCTGCAGTCTGTTTCCCTAGCCGGTGATGAAGAAGTGCTGCGGGGCTGGATTCAGTTGGCAGTACTGAAAAACACCTACTCCCAGCGCCCAGCCAAGCTCAAGGCGATGGTCGAAGAGTGGCTGGGCAGCAACCCATACCACCCGGCAAACCAGTACCTGCCAACCGATCTAGAGAGCATCATGTCGCTGGAAATTGCCCAGCTTGACAATGTGGCCCTGTTACTTCCACTGACTGGCCGCTTCGAGCAGTCAGGCAAAGCAGTGCGCGATGGCTTTATCAACGCCATGCTCGATGATTCTGGCCGCGAGGCACAGACCGAGCTGACGGTCTATGATACCGAGGCAGAAAGCATGGCTTCCATTATGGCCAAGCTTGAGCAAACCGGTGTTGAAATGGTGATCGGTCCGCTGCGCAAGAACAAGATTACCGAGTTCCAGCGTGCGAATAGCAGCAATATTGCCTTGCTGGCCTTGAACGAGCCAGATCCAAGCCAGCTCACCCAAGACAATGCCTGTTACTTCTCGCTATCTCCAGAACAGGAAGCAGAGCAAGCTGCCCGCCACCTGTTTGCCAAAGGGCACCAGTACCCGATGGTCTTGGCCCCGGGCAACAGCTACGGCGAACGCGTCAGCAATGCGTTCATCGAGCAATGGCAGCAATTGACAGGCAAGACACCGGCAACCCGCCAGTTCAGCTCACGTAAGCAGATCCAGCAAGAAATTGCCTCGGTGTTCGGCCTAACCGACAGCCAGAACCGCATCAAGCAGATGCAGCAGGTATTGGGTATGGAACTGGAAGCCGAGCCGCGCAGCCGCCGTGATACCGATTCGGTTTACCTGATTGCCAACGTCAATGAGCTGACCTTGCTCAAACCGTTTATCGAAGTCGCTATTAACCCGGATGCTTCCCAGCCTAAGCTATACGCCAGTTCGCGCAGTTACCCTGACCGCAACGCAGATACCTCCGAGATCCGTGGTATCGAGTTCAGCGACATCCCGTTGCTAGTCGATGCTAACCACAACTTCATGAACCGTTATGAAGAACTGTGGCCGGATAGCAAGAATACCGATGTTCGTCTCCACGCCTTCGGGATGGATGCCTACAAGATGGTGTCCGAGCTACCGCAGATGCGTGTCGTCGATAACTACAGCACCCAGGGCAACACCGGCCAACTGAGCCTTGATGACCAGTGTGTCATCCAGCGCCAGCTAAGCTGGGCAATCTATACCGGGAACGGTATTGAGCCTGCTCAATAAGCGCCAACAAGGGCAAACCTACGAGGCCATGGCCGAGCAGTACCTCTGCCGCCATGGCCTACACCCCCACACCCGCAACTTCCAGTGCCGCAGCGGCGAAATTGACCTGATCATGCGCTCCCGGCAGTGCTGGGTCTTTGTTGAAGTCAAATTCCGCAAAAACAATCATTACGGTTCGGCCGCAGAAGCGGTAAACTGGCGCAAGCAACAACGTGTTAAGCGTGCGGCCTTGTTTTGGCTAAAGAAAAATGGCTTCGCCATTGAACATACAGAGTTTCGGTTTGATGTGGTCTCGCTTGAGGGCACACCACCACAGATCGAATGGTTTACCAACACCCTAGTAGAAGGTTAATCCATGCTAGAGAGCATCAAAGAAAGTTTCACCGAAAGCATCCAAACCCAGATTGCCGCCGCCGAGGCCCTGCCAGACGCAATTTCCCAGGCAGCACAGGTCATGGTGCAAAGCCTGCTCAATGGCAACAAAATCCTCTGCTGCGGTAACGGTGGCTCGGCGGCAAACTCACAGCACTTTGCCTCCTGCCTGATCAACCGTTTCGAGACCGAGCGTCCAAGCCTGCCAGCATTAGCGCTGACCGCGGATACCACCACCTTGACGGCTGTTGCCAACGACTACCACCACGATGAGATTTTCTCCAAACAAGTCAGGGCCCTAGGCCAAGGTGGGGATATCCTGTTTGTGCTATCGACGAGCGGCAATAGCAAGAACATCATCAAGGCGATGGAAGCCGCCCTGACCCGTGATATGACTATCATCGCCCTGACCGGCAAGGACGGTGGCGAAATGGCAGGGTTGCTGGGCATCCAAGATGTCGAGATCCGAATTCCGTCCCAGCGTACGGCAAGGATCCAGGAAGGCCAGTTATTGGTGGTCCACTGCCTGTGCGATCTGATCGACAAGGTCCTGTTCCCTCACCACGAAGGATAAATACAACAAGGAAGGTAACCATGAACTGGCGTCCGCTAATTGTTCTGCTGCTGGCGTTCGGCCTGCAGGCGTGTGCCGCTTTGGATCCGGCTGATACCCGCTCGACCAAGCAGCAATGGTATGATCAAGAGATCGAAATGGAAGTCGGTGGGCTGGCCAACAAACCACCCTATCGCCAGCATACCCGGGTGAATGCGATAGCTGTCGAGGGCAAGGTATTGCTGGTCGGCCAAGCCACAGAGCCAACCTATAGCAACCAGCTAGAGCAACAGGTTCGTGAGCTGAAAAACGTCAATACCGTCTATAACCAAATCCAGATCCGCCCGCTGCCACAACTTGGCGAGGTGAGCAAAGACAGTTGGCTGACAACCAAGGTCAAGGCCCAGCTGATTGGCAGCAAGCAACTGCGCGATGCGACGATCAAAGTCATCACCGAAGGCCAGGAGGTGTTCCTGCTCGGCTATGTCAGCCGTGAACAAGGTAATGTCGCAGCAGATATCGCCCGCAATGTTTCCGGGGTCAAAAAAGTCGTCAAGGTCTTTGAGTACCCTGAGTAGTAGAGGTTATTGGCAGGGTCAACGATACCCAGCCAGGAAAAGAAAAACGCAGCGGATGCTGCGTTTTTTAATGCGGTAAGCTTGATGGGAGCGCTATGAAATTACTTCACAACTCGCAAGCTTGGACGGCCGCGAGGGCGAGGTGGCTCATCATCAGGTTCGATATCTGAAACCGCTTCAGTCACAGGCTCAACAGGCGCTAGTGCATCCTGCATCTGCTCATCTGCGATTTCTTCCACTTCTTCGATATCTGCCATGTCTGTCGCATAAGCAGGTTCTGGCTCGAACATGGTGCCAGCACCGTTTTCACGCGCGTAGATAGCCATAGCGGCATAAAGTGGAACGATCACCGAGTGAGGACGGCCGCTGAAACGGGCACTGAAGCTGATCGCCTCGTTGCCCAATTCCAGGTTACCCACAGCACGCGGGGCAATGTTCAGGACAATCTGTCCGTCACTGACAAATTCCATCGGAACCTTGACACCTGGCAACGTAGCATCGACCACCAAGTGGGGGGTCAAATCATTATCTACCAACCAATCATAGAAAGCTCGCAGCAGGTAAGGCCGGCGCGGTGTCATGTTGTCGATGTCCATCATTAGCTGCCAGCCAAGCGCATTTCGCGCTCTGCTTCAGTCAAAGAGGCTAAGAATGAATCACGTTCGAAAACGCGGGTCATGTAGTTCTTAACTTCTTTTGCACCAGCGCCAGTCAGTTCGATGCCCATTTCCGGCAGACGCCACAACAGCGGTGCCAGGTAACAGTCAACTAGGCTGAACTCATCGCTCATGAAGTATGGGAACTCAGCAAATACTGGAGCAAGAGCCAATAGCTCTTCACGCAATTGCTTGCGTGCTTTATCAGCTTCGTCACCAGAGCCTTTGTTAATTTTTTCTGCCAGTGTGTACCAGTTACGTTCGATACGGTACATCATCAAACGGCTGTTACCACGAGCAACAGGGTAAACAGGCATCAATGGTGGATGAGGGAAGCGCTCATCCAGATACTCCATAATGATGCTTGCTTGGTAAAGTGCAAGCTCACGGTCAACCAAAGTCGGCACAGAGTTGTACGGGTTTAGGTCTAGTAAGTCTTCAGGCAGGTTGTTTGGGTCAACCAGCTCGATTTCAACGCTTACACCTTTTTCTGCTAGTACGATACGCACCTGATGGCTGTAGATGTCAGAAGCATCAGAATACAGAGTCATCACAGAGCGTTTATTGGCAGCAACAGCCATTAACCCCTCCAGTATACTTAAATACACAAAAAGCAACGGGGGCACCGGCCCCCATTGCGAGATTCCAACCCACTAGATTACCTGATCAGTGGACATCACGCCAATATTCTTTCTTCAACAGTAATGTTAGTACAAAGAATACGGCAATAAAGCCCATTACCCAGTAACCCAGACGCTGGCGTTCCAACTTCATTGGTTCTGCTGAATATTCGAGGAAATTGACCAGATCGCGAACAGCCTCGTCATATTCTTCATCGTTCAGTTCACCCGTGCCGTCAGACTTGATACCAACATATTCCTGTACTTCTTCACCGTCAATGAGGCGGGTTTCGTACACTTTAGTCGGTACACCCTGCAACTCTTCCAGGACATGGGGCATACCTACACTCGGGAAAACTACGTTATTGACCCCAAACGGACGGCTAGGATCCGCATAGAAAGAGCGTAGGTAGGTGTAAAGCCAGTCGCTGCCTCGAACACGGGCAACCATGGTCAGGTCCGGCGCCGGAGCACCGAACGAAGCCGCAGCATACTCGGTCGGGATAGCATTGACCATCAGATCACCAATTTTGGCTTCTGGGTCAAACACCATGTTATCCATCATGAGATCGGCAGGGATCCCCAGATCTGTCGCCACTCGCTCATAACGCTGGTACTGGGTGGCGTGACAGCCAAAACAGTAATTCATGAAGGTCTGGGCACCGCGCTGCAGCGAGGCCTTGTCCGTCAGATCATTACCGGCTTTGTCCAGTGGCACCGACGGACCCGCTGCCATAGCCAGAGAAGGCAGCAGGGCAAATAGCATTACAATCAACTTCTTCATTTGAATGTTACCCTCTCTGGTAGCGGTTTGGTTGCTTCATTCTTGCTATAGAAGAACAGCAGGACGAAGAACATGAAATACGCAAAGCTGAAGATCTGCGCCAGGATGGTGTATGTCGGGGTTGCCGGCAATGCACCCAGAATACCCAAAGCAATGAAGCTGATGGTGAACTGGACAATGTTAGCCAAATGCAATTTGCTGCGGTAGCGGTAAGAGCGCACCTTACAGCGGTCAAGCCATGGCAGCAGGAACAACGCCACGATCGAGGCACCCATCGCCACAACACCCAGCAGTTTGTCAGGAACCGCACGCAAAATAGCGTAGAACGGTGTGAAGTACCAAACCGGTGCAATGTGCTCTGGGGTCTTCAGCGGGTTAGCCGCTTCAAAGTTAGGTGGTTCAAGGAAGTAGCCGCCCATCTCAGGGTTGAAGAAGATCACGTAGCTGAACAAGAAGGCGAACACGGCAATACCTACCATATCCTTCACCGTCCCGTATGGGTGGAAAGGAATAGAGTCGATAATGTCGTACTTCTTGCTGTAGTAGCTATGGAACGGGAACTGGGTTTTGTAGTCCTCACCCTTAGTACCCTTAGGCAGCTTGGTCTCGATACCGTCCGGGTTGTTAGAACCCACTTCGTGCAACGCAAGAATGTGCAGAACAACCAGCAGCAACAGCACGATAGGCAATGCGATAACGTGAAGGGCAAAGAAGCGGTTCAGGGTCGCGCCGGAGATCACGTAATCACCACGGATCCAAAGCGTGAGATCATCACCGATGACCGGAATCGCACCAAATAGCGAGATGATTACCTGAGCACCCCAGTAAGACATCTGGCCCCATGGCAGTAGGTAGCCCATAAAGGCTTCAGCCATCAGTACCAAGAAGATCAGCATCCCGAACAGCCATAGCAGCTCACGGGGTTTCTGGTAAGAACCGTAGATCAAACCACGGAACATATGCAGGTAAACCACGACAAAGAAGGCCGAGGCGCCCGTCGAGTGCATATAACGTAGTAGCCAACCGTACTCTACATCACGCATGATGTATTCGATCGAGGCAAAGGCCCCGTCGCCGGAAGGCACATAGTTCATAGTCAGCCAGATCCCGGTAATGATCTGGTTGACCAGTACCAGCATGGCTAGTGATCCAAACAGATACCAAAAGTTGAAGTTCTTCGGCATCGGGTATTCAGACAAATGCTTTTTATAGGCATTCATCATTGGCAGGCGTTTTTCAACCCATCCAAGTAAACCGTCCATTAGGCTGCCTCCTCATCTACACCGACCAGAATGGTATTGTCATCCAGGAACGTATGAGGCGGCACAACCAGGTTCAATGGTGCTGGCACCCCTGCAAAGACCCGGCCAGCCATATCGAACTTCGACCCGTGGCAAGGACAGAAGAAACCGGCTGAAATACCACTTACCTGCTCACTGAAGGTATTGGGTAAATAGGTAGGTGAACAGCCTAGGTGGGTACAAATACCTACGGCTAGAAAGATTTCAGGTTTAACTGAACGAAATTTATTTTGGGCATATTCGGGTTGCTGCGGCTCCGCCGAAGACGGATCACGAAGCTGACCATCATGGCCACCCAATTCATTTAAAACAGCATCGCTACGGCGGACTACCCAGACAGGTTTACCACGCCACTCGACGCGGACCATCTGGCCTTCTTCCAACTTGCTGATATCAACTTCAACTGGCGCACCGGCGGCTTTTGCTTTCGCGCTCGGGTTCCAAGATTTGATAAAAGGCACAGCTACAGCAGCTGCACCCAAGCCTCCAACAACCGAAGTCGTTGCAGTCAGGAAGCGGCGTCGGCCGTTACTTACTGGCGCATTGCTCATCCAACATTCTCCCATGTGCTCCCGCTCTGGATTATTATTATGTCCTTGTGCGTCCCTGGAGCTTACGGCTAACTTTCAACGGAAAGAAACAACAGCAACCCCTTCCAACCCGGAAGGCTAAAGTGGCGGTATAAAGCTGTTGCTTATCACGCCAAATGATAAAAAAAACCCCACCTTTTGACAAGATAAAGCTACTTTTTCGCAACAAATGTGAGAGGTATGTGCTTTTTGTTACTACCTGTAATGCAAACAGCTGTTGCTACGGTATTTTGATTGGGAAAAGAGGAAAGATAATGGTGCGGATTACGGGCTAGAAAGCCGTGGTTTGTTGCCTAGATGTGACAACCGAGAGAAATACCAAGCGCTGAATTTCAGGCAATAAAAAAGCCCAACCCGAAGGTTGAGCTTTTGCACACAGTTTCCAGAATAAATTCTGAAGCGTAAAATTAACGCTTAGAGAACTGTGGACGACGACGTGCTTTACGTAGACCAACTTTCTTACGCTCAACTTTACGTGCGTCACGAGTTACGTAACCCGCTGCGCGTAGTGCTGGACGTAGAGTCTCATCGTATTCCATAAGTGCACGAGTGATACCGTGACGGATAGCGCCTGATTGACCAGTGATACCACCACCTTTAACAGTGATGTATAGATCTAGTTTCTCAATCATTTCAACTAGCTCAAGTGGCTGACGAACAACCATGCGAGCAGTTTCGCGACCGAAGTATTCTTCGATGCTGCGCTTGTTGATTACGATGTTACCAGTACCCGGTTTAATGAAAACGCGAGCAGCTGAGCTTTTGCGGCGACCAGTGCCGTAGTATTGATTCTCTGCCATTGTCATCTTCCCCAATTAGATGTCTAGAACTTTAGGCTGTTGTGCAGCGTGGTTGTGCTCAGTACCCGCGTAAACTTTCAGCTTACGGTACATAGCACGGCCTAGAGGACCTTTAGGAAGCATGCCTTTAACAGCAGTCTCGATAATCATTTCTGGTTTCTTATCAAGAAGCTTGTCGAAGCTGATAGACTTCAGACCACCGATGTAGCCAGTGTGGTGGTGGTACATCTTGTCAGTGCGCTTAGCACCAGTTACTGCAACTTTTTCAGCGTTGATAACTACGATGTAGTCACCAGTGTCAACGTGCGGAGTGTACTCCGGCTTGTGCTTACCACGTAGACGAGATGCGATTTCAGTTGCTAGACGACCAAGAGTTTTACCTTCAGCGTCAACAACATACCAGTCACGTTTTACAGTTTCTGGTTTAGCAACGAAAGTTTTCATGCTAATTCTTACCCAAAATTAAATAGTTTCACTTCATAGGAGCATAATGCTCCCTCTGTACAGAGCCCTCTCATCACCCCTTCGAGTGGTTGGCACTCCCGGCTTTTGCCGTTACAGGTACGGTGGGTCGCAAGATTATAGGGAAGGGTGGAGAAAAAATCACCTTTTTTTGAAAAAAAATTGCGATTTTTTCTCTGGAGCGGTTTAAGGCCCAAAACAGCAGGTTATCAACCTCTAATTTGGGCGGTTTTCCCATCACAGATGGCTGGCCCAGTACACGTTGCGTTATGGAATATGCGGGCTAGCCAGGTAGCCGTGGCTCTGCATTTCTATAAGCCTAGAGCAACAGCGCTTGAACTCGAAAGCCAGCCTTTCGCCCTGGTAAAGCTGTGCCAGTTCGACTTCAGCCGAGATGATCAGTTTGACATTGCGCTCGTAAAATTCATCCACTAATGCGATAAAGCGCCTTGCGGCATCACTGTCATCCTCTTGCATCTGGACGACCTGTGACAACAGGACGGTATGGTAGATCTGCGACAGCTCCATATAATCACTTTGGCTGCGGGCTGTTTGGCACAGGGTGGCAAAATCAAAATGGATCACCCCCTCCCCTTCATGCCGGATAGGCAAGGTCCTGTTGTTGATTTCTATCGAGCCGCCCTCGCGTTGTTCGCCGGCAGCCAGTTGCTGGAAATAGTGCAGCATATTCTGCTCAGCCTGAGCATCCAGCGGATAATGATAGATTTCGGCCTGTTCAAGTGTACGCAGGCGGTAATCTACCCCCGAGTCGACATTGACCACTTCGCAGTGGGTGTTGATAAGGTCAATGGCCGGCAGGAAGCGCGCCCGTTGTAGGCCATTGCGGTACAACTCGTCCGGTGGAATATTCGAAGTAGCCACTAAGGTGATCCCCCGGCGGAACAGAGCCTCGAACAAGGTGCCAAGGATCATGGCATCGGTAATGTCCGACACAAAGAACTCATCGAAGCAGATAATATCGGTCTCGGCAGCAAACCGCTCAGCCACGGTTTCCAGCGGATCACTTTGCTGCTCTAACTGCTTCATTTCCTGATGCACCCGGTGCATGAACCGATGGAAATGGACCCGCATTTTGCGCTCTGTCGGCAAGCAGTCAAAAAAGGTATCGACCAAATAGGTCTTGCCTCGCCCCACCCCACCCCAGAAATAGAGGCCTTTTACCGGCGCCAGTGGCTCAGCCGAGCGGCGCATCAAGCGGTCAACCCAACTCCGGGCTACTTCGGGCTTCGGGGCTTGAAGCCGGTGATACAAATCATCAAGATGGCCGACAGCCGCAGCCTGGGCTGGATCGGCAGCGAAATCACTGCGCTGAAGGTCTTGTTGATATTTTTGTTGTGGGGTCATCCTTGTAAAGCCCAAACTGTCATTCTCCGTATGCGAGATAGTACCATGCTGCTTCATGTACATGTATAGTATCTAGACAAGTTGATGCGCAGATGAAGTTGTCGTGCTATTCAGCACCAATTAAATCTCGATGTTATACAACAGGCATGATGATGTACGTACACCACTCCCCCGGCAGGTAAGCCTGCCCGTGGTACGTTATCCCCCTGTCCCTATATAAGAGAAGAGCAAAAGGAGTTTTTCATGGCTTGGATTTATGCGCTGCTGATTTTCATTGCCGGTGCCATTGTTGGTGCCTTTGCCACGAGGCTGAGCAATAAAGGCTTGAAACAGCAAAAAGAACTGAAAAAAGAGCTGGATAAATCAAAATACGAACTTGAGCAATTCCGTCAGGAGTTGGTCGATCACTTTGCCCAGAGCTCAGAACTTCTGGACAACATCGCCAAAGATTACAGCAAGCTGTACGAGCACATGGCGAAAACCTCAACCGAACTGATGCCAAACCTACCAGAGCAAGACAACCCGTTTGCCCACCGTATTAGCACACTGGAAGCGGTAAAAGACGTCAAGGAAAACAAGGACGAGCAACCTCGCGATTACGCCAACGGTGCTACCGGCCTGCTAAAGGACCAAAAACCTGAAGTGGTCGCCGAAGAGCCGAAGCCTGCCGCTGAAGAGTCAAAGGCAAGCTAAAATTCTTAGGAACTAAACACCGGATTTCAAGTCTGAGATTAAGCAGCCATATCAGTACACTAGGATCTATGGCCGCGATTGGACTTGGAAACCGGAGTTTAGTAATAATGAAAAAAACTTTACTTGTTTTAAGTGCCCTGACTATCGGCATCAGCTCAGTTATTACCCCTGTGACGGCAACCGCCGCCCTTCCCCAATCAGTCAGCAACCAACAGGTTCCCAGCTTGGCTCCGATGCTAGAGCAGGTAACGCCCGCTGTCGTCAGTATTGCCGTTGAAGGTAAACAAGTATCCAGGCAACGCTTACCAGAAACATTCCGCTTCTTTTTCGGTCCCGACTTCCCTGAAGAGCAAATGCGAGAGCGCCCGTTCCGCGGCCTGGGCTCAGGGGTAATTGTCGATGCCGACAAGGGCTATATCGTCACCAACCACCACGTCATCGGTGGCGCGGATAAAATCATGGTCCAGCTGCATGATGGCCGTGAAGTCACTGCCGAGCTGATTGGTAGCGACGAGATGTCTGATATCGCCCTGCTCAAACTCAAGGACGCCAGCGACCTGACCGAAATCAAATTGGCCGACTCAGACAAGCTACGTGTCGGTGATTTTGCAGTGGCCATCGGTAACCCATTTGGCCTGGGCCAGACTGTCACCTCCGGGATCATTTCAGCCCTTGGCCGCAGCGGCCTAAATATCGAGAACTTCGAAAACTTTATCCAGACCGATGCTGCTATTAACAGCGGTAACTCCGGCGGTGCACTGGTCAACCTCAATGGTGAGCTCGTCGGTATCAACACAGCAATCCTTGGCCCTAACGGCGGTAACGTCGGCATCGGCTTTGCGATTCCGGTCAATATGGTGAAGAACCTGACCGAGCAGATCATTGAGTTCGGTGAGGTCAAACGCGGTATCCTCGGAGTACAAGGTGGTGAGCTCACTTCTGAATTGGCTGAAGCGTTCGGCTACGAAACCAACCATGGTGCCTTTATCAACCAGGTAATGCCTGATTCTGCCGCCGAAAAAGCAGGCCTGAAGGCCGGTGATATTATTGTGTCGGTCAATGGCAAACAGATCCGCACCTTCGGTGAGCTGAGAGCGAAAATCGCTACCCTTGGCGCAGGCAAAGATGTATCCCTAGGTATTGTCCGTGACGGAAAGGAAATGGATGTCACTGCCAAACTGCAGGAAGCCACGGTTAACAAGGTGAAAGCCGAGAGTATGCACGAAGGCCTTGCCGGTGCCGAATTTGCCAACACAACCTCGAAGGACGGTGCCAAAGGCGTCAAGGTCACCAGTCTGCAGGAGAACTCCGAAGCTGCCCGTTATGGCTTGCGCGAAGGCGATATCATTCAGGGTGTTAACCGCCAGCCAATCCGAAACCTCGGAGAGTTGAGAAAAGCGCTGGATAAAAAGCCTAGCGTGCTGGCCCTCGAAGTGAAACGAGACAACAGCGTCCTTTACCTCATTATCCGTTAAGCCGCTCCCCGGCAGTCGGCCAACACCGGCTGCCATCCCCTCTCCCCACATCAGCTGCCGCAGGCATATTGCGGTTATGCTTTCGCTACATTATTCAATAAAATACACAGCCAACATTTGGTATCTTGTCTAAGGTAATGGTACCCTCTTCGGTTATTATCAGTAGTTTATTCATTCAAGGGAGCACACATGCTGGCTTTTTTGGCTAGATCCACGTTGCTTGGTGTCATTACGGCCACCGCCCTGCTACTGATCTTCCCTGATCTCCGGACCCAAATGCTTGATACACCTCAGGTATTGGCTCCAGTTGAAGTAAATCAGACCCAAGTCTCTTTCAACTACGCAGTACGCCGTGCCTCTCCAGCGGTGGTGAATATCTACAATCGTCGCTATAACGCCGAAGACCGTCTACAACTCAGTACCCAGGGCCTAGGCTCCGGCGTGATCATGAGTGACAAGGGCTATATCGTTACCAATTACCACGTTGTCGCCGAAGCCGATCAGGTCATCGTTGCCTTGCAAGACGGTCGCATCCTTACCGCCCAATTAATTGGTAAAGACCAACGGACCGACCTCGCAGTATTGAAGATCCAAGCCGAAAACCTACCTGTGATCCCCACAAGCCCAGACTACCGTCCAGCCGTTGGCGACGTTGTGCTAGCAATAGGTAACCCTTACAACCTTGGGCAGACAACAACTTACGGTATTATCTCGGCCACCGGCCGTTCAGGCATGAGTTTTTACGGCAGGCAGGACTTCCTGCAGACCGATGCGGCAATCAATGAAGGTAATTCCGGTGGTGCCTTGGTCAACACCCGTGGTGAATTGGTCGGGATCAATACCGCCTCTTTCCAGCAGGCCACCGATATTGAAACCTACGGTATTTCTTTTGCAATCCCTTATGAACTGACCCGCAAGATCATGGACAAGCTGATTGCCGACGGACGCGTGATCCGTGGT
The DNA here is from genome assembly GCF_014349205.1 of Photobacterium sp. BZF1. Classification (NCBI taxonomy): domain Bacteria; kingdom Pseudomonadati; phylum Pseudomonadota; class Gammaproteobacteria; order Vibrionales; family Vibrionaceae; genus Photobacterium; species Photobacterium sp. BZF1. The sequence continues at coordinate 15,130 of NZ_JACSOF010000026.1, read as the reverse complement.
TATATCGGTTTGGAAGCGCGGGATATCAACCCGGTCATGGCAAGGCTTTACGATGCTGAACAGATCAGTGGGATCATTGTCATGGGCATGGATCCGAATGGGCCCGCCGCCAAAGCCGGCTTCAAGGTACAGGATATCCTGATCGAGATTGACGGCAAGCGGGTCACCGACCGCCGCAACGTACTGGATATCGTCACCGAGCTTCGCCCGGGAACCGAAGTGGTAATGAAGGTCCTGCGCAACGGCCAACCAACCGACCTAACAGTCCAGATTGGCGATGAGCCGAATGGGTACTGAGCCGGAGGCTCAGGCTCTGGGTCCTCGGCTCGGGGCTATGGGAAAAGCTAACAAAGCCAGGAGCTAAATCATTGTCATGCTCTTCGGCTCTTCCCAGCGCCTAGGGCCCGCTTTTCCTAGGGCCATATTCTTTCCTCTCAATAAAAAAATCCCCAGCTAAGGCCGGGGATTTTTTACATATTCAGTTCAAGCAAAATAGCTTTTACTCGCTAAAGCGCTCGATGTTCATGCCTAGGGCGCTGAACTTGTCTTCGATGTGCTCGTAGCCACGGTCGATGTGGTAGATGCGATCAACGATCGTTTCGCCTTTGGCAATGCTGCCGGCGATGACCAAACTAGCAGACGCACGAAGGTCTGTTGCCATTACCTGTGCACCGCTCAAACCATCGGTATCACCACAAATTACTGTGTTACCTTCGATTTCAGCACGGGCGCCCATACGGATCAGCTCAGGAATGTGCATGAAACGGTTTTCGAAGATAGTTTCGGTAATGATACCTGTACCTTTGGCGATCAGGTTCAGTAGCGAGAACTGGGCCTGCATATCGGTTGGGAAACCAGGGTGCGGAGCAGTACGGATATTTACCGCCTTCAACTCACGATCAGTCATGTCCAAGCTGATCCAATCGTCACCGGTTTCAATCTTGGCACCGGCTTCTTCTAGTTTTGCCAACGCTGCTTCTAGCAGTGATGGACGGGTGTGGCGACACATGATCTTACCGCCAGATACCGCTGCTGCGACAAGGAAAGTACCGGTTTCGATACGGTCAGCAACTACTTCATGGTAACCACCGCCCAAACGCTCAACACCTTCGATAGTGATGGTATCAGTACCTGCACCAGTGATTTTCGCACCTAGGGTGTTAAGGAAATCCGCTGTATCGACGATTTCTGGCTCACGGGCCGCATTCTCGATCACAGTTGTGCCTTCAGCCAATGTTGCTGCAGACATGATAGTTACTGTCGCACCCACGCTGACTTTATCCATAACGATGTGGGCACCTTTAAGGCGGCCATCAACCGTCGCTTTGACGTAGCCTTCTTCCAAGGTGATTTCCGCACCTAGCTGCTCAAGGCCGTGAATATGCAAGTCAACTGGACGGGCACCAATCGCACAGCCGCCTGGTAGTGATACCTGGCCCTGGCCAAAGCGCGCTACCAATGGACCCAAAGCCCAAATAGACGCACGCATGGTTTTTACCAAATCATACGGCGCACAGAATTCGTTAACTGGACCTGCATCTACGTATACTGAACCGTTGCGCGATACCTTGGCACCCAGGCGGCTCAATAGCTCCATGGTTGTGTCGATATCACGTAGCTTTGGTACATTCGCCACTTCTACCGGCTCTTCGGCCAGCAAGGCTGCGAACAAAATAGGCAATGCTGCATTTTTAGCACCAGAAATGGAGACTTCGCCACTTAATGGGCCACCGCCCTGGATTCGAAACTTCTGCATCATTAACCTCTTAAGACAGCGACATCAATTTTTTGTCACGTGCCCACTCTTCCGGTGTGTACGTCTTGATGCTCAACGCATGAATTTCATTCGCTGCGATCTGTCCCATCAGCGGGCCGTAAATAGCCTGCTGTTTCTTCACACGGTTCATACCTTCGAACATGGCGCCAACCGCAATCACTTCGTAGTGGCTGCCGTCGCTCTTGACGATCACTTCGTCAAGTTCCAGAGCATTTTCTAGAATTTCTTTAATTTCAGAGATTTCCACAAGCTATCCTCTTTCGCAGCTCACTCGATGCAAGCTGCTAACATTGACTCAACGTGACTCAGACGAAGCAGCGTGACTAGCTGCTCTGGCACATTCAATATTTTCAGCTCAGACCCATTCTGTCTCAGCTGTTGGTATACGTGTAGCAACATCACCATACCGGCAGAATCGATACGCCCGACTGAGGCCAGGTCCAACTTGACCTGGCTATCCTTCGGCATCCATTCATGGCGTTGCTGCCAAAAAGTTGGAACTGTGTCACGTTCCAATGCCCCTGACAAGCAGTAAAGACCATTTTCCTGAGCTTGCCACTCAATCTTTTGCTTAGTCATTGTTTTCTGGCTCACGGCGAATTGGCTTGGCGGCCAATCGCTTCAGATCCTGGGTCACAGCGTCTATACCTTGGTTACGCAGCTGGCCGCTCCACTCGCTCTGCTTGGTCGAGATCATGCTGACCCCTTCGGCCACCATATCGAAACCCTGCCACTCACCCGTCTTCTTGTTCTTGCGTAGCTTGAAATCCAAACGGATAGGTGGGCGTTTGCTGTCGACGATATCAACCCGAACAGACACCACGCTACGATCAGCAGGAATCGATTTTGGCGATTCAATTTCAATATCCTGATCGGTGTACTGGGTCAGTACCTGGGCATAAGACGCCACTAGGTAATCGGTAAATGCTGCCACGAAATCATTACGCTGCTGAGCGGTCGTTTTCTTCAGTTGCGGCCCCAACACCTTATAAGCGGCATAGCGGGTATTGATGTAAGGCAACAACTCCTGCTGCACGACGGTACGCAAGCGCTCAGGGTTTTGCTGGATCAATCCCTGCTCGGACTTCAGGCGGGAAAAGGTCTTCTGCGAAACCTGATCCATCATAGTATAGGGGTTGGTCTTATCAACCAGCGCTGCCTGTGATACCAACGGCAGGCAGACAAACATCATAAGTACATAGCGAAACCATTTCATAATTGTGCTCTCTTAGTTACTGTCTCCGCCGATGCTGTACAGCACCTGGCCAATCATATCTTCCAATACTAGTGCAGACTTGGTGTCCTCAAGTAGATCACCGTCTCCCAACATTTCAATGTCTTCATCAACAAAGCCTGGGGAAATGCCCAGATACTGCTCACCCAACAGGCCAGAGGTAAGAATGGCTGCCGAACTGGTTTCTGGGAAATAGCCATACTTCTTCTCGATTGACAGTGTTACCACTGGGACATACGTTTCTGTATCCAAGGTAATGTTGGTGATTTTACCAACGGTTACGCCACCTACCTTGATCGGTGAGCGCACTTTCAGGCCACCAATATTGTCGAAATGGGCCTTAAGGGTATAAGTCTCCGAGCCACCTAAATTCTGGACATCGGCAACTTTGAAGATCAAGACCAGCAGGGCAGCAAGGCCAGCCAATACAAAGCTGCCTACCCATAATTCTAGTTTTTTCGTTTGCTGCATCAGTTAATTCCTGTTGTATTACCGCATTGCGGCTTTATCAGTTGCCAAACATCAGGGCCGTAAGGACAAAATCCAGTCCCAATACAGCCAGTGACGAATTCACTACGGTACGTGTGGTTGCGCGGCTGATCCCCTCGGATGTCGGCACCGCATCGTAACCATTGAAAACCGCAATCCATGTGACGGTAATTGCGAAAACGACAGATTTGATTATGCTGTTGCCGATGTCGTAGCCAAGGTCGACTGAAGACTGCATCACTGACCAGAAACTGCCGTGATCGATCCCTTTCCACTCGACACCCACCAGCTCGCCACCCCAAATACCTACGGCACAGAACAGCATCGCCAGCAATGGCATTGAAATCACGCCGGCCCAGAAGCGCGGGGCAATAACCTGACGCAGCGGGTCTACCGCCATCATTTCCATGCTCGACAATTGCTCGGTGGTTTTCATCAAACCAATTTCAGCCGTCAGTGCCGAGCCTGCTCGGCCAGCAAATAGCAAAGCGGTCACCACTGGCCCTAACTCCCGTAACAGGGACAAGGCAACCATTTGGCCCAAGCTGGTTTCAGCCCCGAAATCCACCAGCACAATGTAGCCCTGCAAGCTAAGCACCATGCCGATAAACAGCCCAGAGACCAATATAATAGCAACTGACAAGACACCGACATTGTAGAGTTGGCGTACCAGTAACGGAAACATCTTGCCAGGCTGTGGCCGACTGACCAAGGCGCCAAATAGCACAAGGGTCGCCCGCCCCATCGTCTGGAAAACATCCAGCGCCCGACGCCCTTGTCGGGAAATAAATTCAGTCATCATGCACTGCGCTCCTTACCGTCAAGCGCAAACAATTCCTGCTCCATCGGCTCTGCAGGGAATCGAAACGGTACCGGCCCATCGGCATCGCCATCGAGGAACTGACGGATACGCGGGTCAGGGTTATCTAGCAGTTGCTGTGGTGTCCCCTGGCCGATAATCTTACTGCCAGAAAGAATGTAGACATAGTCAGCAATACTCATCACCTCCGGCACATCGTGAGAGACAATCACTGACGTCGTACCCAGAGCCTGATTAAGATCACGGATCAGCTTAACCAGTACCCCCATAGTGATCGGATCTTGGCCAACGAAAGGCTCGTCGTACAAGATCAAATCAGGGTCCAAGGCAATCGCACGAGCGAGCGCAGCTCGGCGGGCCATACCACCCGACAACTCACTCGGCATGAGTTGCGCAGCCCCCCGGAGCCCAACAGCTTCGAGCTTGAGTAGCACAAGGGTACGCAATAAGTCTTCGGGAAGTTGGGTATGCTCACGGAGCGGAAATGCGACATTGTCAAACACTGTCATATCGGTGAACAAGGCGCCGGATTGGAAAAGCATGCTCATTTTCTTGCGGGCCAGATACAGTTCACTGCGGCTCAATACTGGAATATTCCAGCCTTCAAACCAGATATCACCGCTATCAGGCAAGATCTGGCCGCCGATTAACCGTAGCAAGGTGGTTTTGCCTATTCCCGACGGCCCCATAATCGCTGTCACTTTGCCCTTGGGCACATCCAACGAAACATCGTCAAAGATTTTCCGTTCACCACGGGAGAAGGTCATTTGCCGGATAGAAACCAGCGCCTCTGTCTGCTCCATAGTTACCTTATTATGGCTGTCCTGCCAGTCCAAAAGTCGGCCTGCTAAAATAACAAGCGACATTATATGAATAGAATTAATTAGTTATCTTTATGTCTTTGATGATAGGTAGATAATACTACCAACTCAAGAGATGAACTGTAAGAAGTCTGTGATTTATTAGTCAGTAAAATGAAAACAATGCTCCTCTTCCCCCTGTATAAGGCTCGAAAAAAGTCGTCTGTCACTCCCAACTCCCAACACAATTGTGATTTCACCTCCCCACCATATTTAGCAATGGTCCCAAGCTATTAAAAAAGCACAGGCAATAAGTAATTTCTCACCCCTTTTGCTTTCTTTTTCATGGCTGAACCGTCAAAATTAGTCTCTTATTATTAATCACCCCAATTGGATCGCTGCCGCTTTATCGGCATGCTGTCGTGATTCAATCCAGCACATTTTTACAAAAGGGATAACAATGCTCGAAGCCATCGTGTTTCTCTGTATCGGCCTGACCTTACTGGTATGGAGCGCAGATCGACTTGTTTATGGCGCTGCGGCGCTTGCGAAAAATCTTGGTGTCACCCCGCTGGTCATTGGTATGACCATCCTCGCTATGGGCTCTTCGGCGCCTGAAATGATGGTGTCAGCCACCGCTGCCCTAGATGGCAAAACAGACACCGCAGTCGGCAATGTGCTGGGTTCAAATATCGCCAATATTGCCCTTATCCTAGGTATCACTGCGCTGATAAAACCCCTTTCAATCAGCTCTGAGATTATCCGCCGCGAACTGCCGCTAATGATGGGCGTCACCTTGATTGCCGGCGTCCTGCTGTGGGATAGCCACCTAGGTTTCTTTGAAGGTGTGCTGCTCGTCGTGCTGTTCGTTGCCTTTTTGCTGGCAATGCTGAGAATCAGCCGCAATGCCAAAGCCACTGGCGGTGATCCTCTGGTTGAAGAGCAAGAATCAGATATCCCCGACGGTGTCAGCAACCCGAAAGCGGTTATGTGGACACTTATCGGTTTGGTGCTACTGCCTTATGCTGCCAGCATGCTGGTTGATTCTGCGGTAACCATTGCCAAATACTTCGGTATGAGCGATCTGGTGATTGGCCTAACCATTATTGCGATTGGTACCAGCCTGCCCGAACTCGCGGCCTCTGTTGCCAGCCTGTTCAAAGGCGAAGATGACATGGCAGTTGGTAATATTATCGGCTCCAATGTCTTCAATATCCTGGCTGTTATGGGGATCCCGGGCCTGCTAAACCCATCGACCCTAAGCCCACTGGCAATGGGACGCGATTACTATGTCATGCTGGGTGTATCTGTATTGCTAGTTTTGATGGCACTTGGAAAGCGCCGCCGAATCAACCGTGTAGAAGGTTTGATCCTATTGGTGACCTTTATCGCCTATCAAGGTTATCTGTTTTATAATCTGGCCGCCTAACGGAGAGAATTATTATGTCTACAGCGTTTGATTATTGCGAAATCGGCCGAAAAGTTATTGAAATTGAAGCAGAAGCGCTTCATGGCCTGACCCATTACATCAATGGCAGCTTCACTCAGGCTTGCCAGCTCATTCATGAATGTAACGGCAAAGTCATCGTGATGGGGATGGGGAAGTCGGGCCATATCGGTAACAAGATTGCCGCAACCTTGGCCAGCACCGGCACACCAGCCTTCTTTGTTCACCCTGGCGAGGCCAGCCATGGTGATTTAGGCATGATAGAAAAAGGCGATGTGGTTCTGGCAATTTCTAACTCAGGAGAAGCATCGGAGGTTCTGACCTTGCTTCCTGTGATCAAACGCTTGGGTATCCCATTGATCAGCATGACGGGCAAGCCAGAATCCAGCATGGCACAGCTGTCTCAGATCCACTTGCAGATCACTGTCAACAAAGAAGCCTGTCCGCTGAACCTCGCGCCAACGTCCAGCACGACAGCGACCCTAGCAATGGGCGATGCCCTTGCAATAGCCCTTATGGAGGCGCGTGGCTTTACCGCTGATGACTTTGCCCTCTCCCATCCAGGTGGTGCGCTGGGCCGCAAGCTGCTACTCCGTATCAGCGATATCATGCACACGGGCGAACGCCTTCCATTGGTTGGCGAAGAAGCGCTGATCAAAGATGCCTTGCTCGAAGTCTCTCGCAAAGGCTTGGGAATGACAGCTATCATTGATAAAGACCAACAACTACTTGGTATCTTTACCGATGGTGACCTGCGCCGCTTACTGGATAACCGCGTAGACATTCATTCGACAACCATTGGTGCGGTGATGACCCGTAACCCAGCGACCATTAGTGCCGACGTACTGGCAGCTGAAGGACTGAAGTTACTGGAAGATCGCAAGATTAGCGGACTACTGGTTACCGACAATGGCAAGCTTGTCGGTGCGCTAAATATGCATGATCTATTAAAAGCGGGAGTGATGTAATGCAAATCGAAACGCTTTATGGCCCAGTTAGCCAAGCTATATTCTCCCGTGCCCGTACTATCCAGCTACTGATCTGTGATGTCGACGGTGTCTTTTCCGACGGCCGCATCTACATGGGCAATGATGGCGAGGAGCTGAAGACCTTCCATACCCGTGATGGCTATGGCATCAAATCCCTAATGGGTGCCGGCATCGAGGTCGCCATCATTACTGGCCGCAAATCAGCAATTGTCGAAAACCGTATGTCCGCCCTGGGTATCAAACATGTTTACCAGGGACAGGACAACAAGCTAGCGGCTTATGAAGACATCATGGCCAACCTGGGTATCTCCCCTGAGCACACCGCCTACATTGGCGATGACCTGATCGACTGGCCGGTAATGGAAAAAATCGGCCTGTCCGTGTGCGTTGCCGACGGGCACCCCCTACTGGCTCAACGTGCAGACTTTGTCACCCGTATCCAAGGCGGTTTCGGTGCCGTGCGCGAAGTGTGTGATCTGATCCTTGAAGCCCGAGGGGAATTAGATAAACATAAAGGCTTAAGTATATGACCTTAAAGCGGCTATTCTATGCACTACTCATTGTTTTTTGTGCATGGACAGGCTATTACCTGCTGGAAAAACACTGGGCTGAAGATGTCCAGGTTGCTCCGGATGCAGAGAAACCAATCTTTACCGGTAAGTCCGTTGTCAATACGGCCTACAATGAATCAGGGCTGCGCAGCTATCAGATAGATGCTGATTACCTAGAGCATTTTAGCCAGAGCGGTAATACGGACTTTGTTGAACCGGTCTTGTGGGTATACAAAGACGGCAGCGAGACTGAATGGCGGATCAGTTCCAATGAAGCGCGTTTGGACAAAGACCATATCCTGCAGATGACAGGTAATGTGCGTATCTTCAACTTGCTTCCAGAGTCCGCGGTACGCGTTATCCAGACCGATACATTGCGTTTGGATTTAATCAGCAAGGATTTTGACACACAGGATCATGTCATTATTACCGGTGATGCCTTCCAAAACGAAGGGATCGGCATGAAAGGCAACATGGACCGTAACATCGCCACCTTATTGAATAATGTAAAAGGTAGATATGAAGCGCTATAAATTAACCACCCTGCTCTGCCTGTGCCTGAGCACAGCCAGCTGGGCACTGAGTAATGACACTGAGCAGCCTATCTATATCGACTCAGATAACCAGGAGTTGGACATTCAGAAGAATGTCGTCACCTTCACCGGCAATGTCATCCTGCGCCAAGGCAGTATCGATATCCGAGCCGACAAAGTCGTTGTCACCCGCCCTGGCGGCGAGGAAGGTAAAGAGACCATCGATGCCTATGGTAATCCAGCCACCTTCCATCAGGTCATGGATGACGGCAAACCTATTGACGGCGCAGCCAAGAAAATGCGTTACGAAACGGCTACTGAGTTCCTCAAGATGACCGAGGATGCCGTTCTGATCCAAGAAGGCAGCGAAATCAAAGGTAATGTGATCAGCTACCGTATCGACCAGCAAAAACTGGTGGCAGAAAGCGGCAAGAAGCAGCGCGTTACCACGATCCTCCAGCCTAACCAGCTAAACAACGACAAGAAGTAACCACGCATGGCAACCTTAAAAGCACAGCATTTGGCCAAAAGCTATAATGGCCGCAAAGTGGTTTCTGATGTCAGCCTTCAAGTTGAGTCGGGCAAGATTGTCGGCCTGCTTGGCCCCAACGGTGCCGGTAAGACCACCTCTTTCTACATGATTGTTGGTCTTGTCGCCCGCGATGAAGGGGTTATCACCATTGATGATACCGACATCAGTTTGCAGCCTATGCACAACCGTTCGCGCATGGGTATCGGCTACCTGCCGCAGGAAGCCTCTATTTTCCGCAAACTCTCGGTGCACGATAACCTGATGGCGGTCCTGCAGACCCGTAAAGAGCTAACCAAGCTTGAGCGCCAGGAAAAACTGGAAGAATTGTTGGATGAATTCAACATACAGCACATTCGTAACAGCTTAGGTATGGCACTATCAGGGGGTGAACGACGCCGGGTAGAAATCGCTCGCGCGCTAGCCGCAAACCCAAAATTCATCCTACTGGATGAACCTTTTGCCGGCGTTGACCCTATATCCGTGATCGATATCAAGAAAATCATAGAACATTTGCGCGATCGTGGGCTTGGCGTACTGATCACCGATCATAATGTTAGGGAAACGCTGGATGTCTGTGAGCAAGCCTACATCGTCAGCCAGGGGCAATTAATCGCCCATGGTACGCCATCAGAAGTACTCAATGATGAACATGTAAAACGAGTCTATCTGGGTGACCAGTTCCGTCTATAGTTAATTTATAGATGCTTCATGGAAGTCTACGCGGAAGCAGGGGATTTGATCACCATTTAGGGTACTAGGCAGCAAGAACCAGCGATAAAAATAAGGTACGTACAATAATATGAAAACCTCGCTCCAGCTTAAACTTGGTCAACAATTGGCAATGACGCCACAGCTTCAGCAAGCTATCCGCTTGTTGCAGCTATCTACCCTGGATTTACAACAAGAAATCCAGGAAGCATTGGATGCAAACCCATTACTCGAGCTGGAAGAAGGGACCCCTGAAGCCACCAACAGCGAAGACGAAAGCAACTCAGCAACAGCTGAAGCCAGCGATAGCGGCAATGACGACGGCCTGTCCGAAGTCGCCGACAGCGAAGCTTTCGATACGTCCGATGCCATCGAGCAACAGGAAATGCCAGAAGATCTCCCAGTCGATACGACCTGGGATGATGTCTACAGTGCCAGCACGGGCAATACCGGTATCGCGCTAGATGATGACATGCCGGTTTACCAAGGTGAAACCACCGAAAGCCTGCAGGATTACCTAATGTGGCAGGTCGAACTAACTCCTTTTAGTGAAACTGACCGTACTATTGCCACGGCGATCATTGATGCCATCGACGAGAAAGGTTACCTAACCTGCTCAGCCGAAGACATCCTTGAAAGCCTGGGCGATGACGAAGTCGAGCTCGACGAAGTTGAAGCCGTACTTAAACGGATCCAGCAGTTCGACCCGCTCGGGGTGGCCTCACGCAACTTGCAGGAATGCCTCTTGCTCCAACTTGCAACCTTCCAACCCGATACGCCTTGGCTTCCAGAAGCCCGGATGCTGCTGACCGATTATATCGACCTGCTGGCCAACCGTGATTACCGCCAGTTAATGCGTGACACCAAGCTCAAAGAGCCTGAACTCAAGCAGGTGATGCAACTGATCCACGGCCTTGACCCTCGACCGGGTAACCGCGTGGTTGCTTCCGACACTGAGTACGTGGTGCCGGATGTGTCGGTATTCAAAGATCATGGCAAGTGGGTCGTGACCATCAATCCAGATAGCGTGCCGCGTATTAAGGTCAACGAGCAATATGCAGCCCTTAGCAAAAATACCCGTAACTCGGCCGACAGCCAATTTATCCGTACCCATTTGCAAGATGCCAAATGGCTGATCAAGAGCCTAGAAAGCCGCAACGAAACCTTATTGAAGGTCGCCCGCTGCATTGTCGAGCACCAACAGGACTTCTTCGAATATGGCGAGGAAGCCATGAAGCCTATGGTACTTAACGACATCGCCCTGGCGGTCGACATGCATGAGTCCACCATCTCACGCGTTACAACGCAGAAATACATGCATACACCGCGTGGGATTTTTGAACTGAAATACTTCTTCTCCAGTCACGTCAGCACCGACAACGGTGGCGAGTGTTCATCCACCGCTATCCGGGCCTTGGTGAAAAAGCTGGTTGCCGCCGAAAACCAGGCCAAACCGCTGAGTGACAGCAAGATAGCGACATTACTGGCGGAACAAGGGATCATGGTAGCAAGACGGACCATTGCCAAATACCGTGAATCGCTGGGTATCCCGCCGTCCAATCAGCGAAAACGTCTGCTCTAACAGACGCCACAAGAAGGAAGTTGTCTATGCAAATCAATCTTACTGGCCACCATGTTGAAATCACCCCATCCATGCGTGAGTACGTGGAGACGAAGTTCGATAAGCTGGAGCGGTTTTTCGATAAGATCAATAATGTTCAAGTCATTCTGAACGTGGAAAAGCTACAGCAAGTGGCTGAAGCAACGTTGCATATTAACGCTGGAGAAATCCACGCCAAAGCGGATTCGGAAAATATGTATGCCGCTATTGATGCATTAACTGATAAACTGGTGCGTCAACTTAACAAACACAAAGATAAGCTCAAAAGCCACTGAATCATGCAACTGAGTAATGTATTGAGCCTGGACTGCACGAAAAGTGCAGTCCCTTGCTCCAGTAAAAAACGTGCCTTGGAAATCATCAGCGAAGTCGCTGCCAAGCACCTAGACCAAAACCCCCAGCCGTTGTTCGAGTGTATGCTCAACCGCGAAAAAATGGGCAGCACCGGGATCGGCAACGGTATCGCTATCCCTCACGGTCGAATCAGCAGCAGTGATCAAGCAATCGCCGTCCTGATCCAATGTCAGGACCCGATTCAGTTTGATGCTATCGACAATCAACCCGTCGACCTTCTGTTTGCCTTGCTGGTACCCGACGAACAGTGCCAACAGCACCTCAAAACCCTCTCTAGCATGGCTGAAAAGCTCAGCAACAAGCAGGTTTGTAAGCAACTACGTACCGCAAAAAGCGACGAAGAGCTTTATCAAATACTCACCTGTGATTCATAATGACCTTCAACCACCCATGAATGTTAAGGACAGCTAGCCATGATGTTAATGGTCGTAAGCGGACGCTCGGGCTCAGGTAAATCTATTGCCCTGCGAGTATTAGAAGATCTGGGCTACTACTGTGTTGATAACCTGCCGGTCAACCTGCTTCCTCAATTTATCGAGACCCAGCAAGGTAACCAGCAAAATATTGCCGTCAGTATTGATGTGCGCAATATGCCGGAAGATCCCGAGGAAATCAGCCATACCCTGGACACCCTTGGTGACGATGTCGACGTCAATGTGATTTACCTTGACGCCGATGACAAAACCCTGGTCAAGCGCTATAGCGAAACCCGCCGCCTACACCCACTTTCTCGACATGGCATGACGCTCGAGCAGGCAATCTTGTCCGAGAGTACCCAGTTGTCTAGCTTAAAAGCCCGGGCAGATCTGGTGATTGATACCACCACCAAGTCGATTCATGACCTGAGTGAAACGGTTCGTTCACGAGTACTTGGCCGCGACGCCCGCGAGCTGATCATGGTGTTCGAGTCATTTGGTTTCAAACACGGCCTACCGAATGATGCTGACTATGTCTTTGACGTCCGTTTCCTGCCTAACCCTCATTGGATCCCAGAGCTCAAGCCCCTGACCGGCCTAGATCAGGAAGTCAAAGACTACCTCTCTGGCCATGCTGAAGTCAGCCAGCTTATCTACCAGATACGCAACTTCATCGAGACTTGGCTACCGATGCTGGAAAAGAACAACCGCAGTTACCTCACGGTGGCGATCGGCTGTACCGGAGGTCAACACCGTTCGGTCTACATTACCCAGCAACTGGCAGAGTACTTCCGCTATGAGGGACACCAAGTCCAGGTTAGGCACCGTACTCTGGAAACTACAAAGTCATGACCATTTTCTCGCGTGAGCTGTTTATCAAAAATCGCCTGGGTCTCCATGCCCGGGCAGCCATTAAACTGGTTGAGCTGGCGCAGAGCTTTGAATCCTGCATCACCATCAGCAATGGCGAGAAGAGTGCCACCGCAGACAGTGTGATGGGACTTTTGATGCTTGAGTCGGCCCAAGGCCAGCAAGTATTAGTTTGTGCAGAGGGTGGCGATGCCGAGCAAGCCCTCAATGCGGTCAGCGAGCTCATCGAAGCTGGCTTTGACGAAGAAAGCTAGTCACAGGCCGAACTCCCCCTACCCGCCGTTCTCCGGGCAGGCATTTCTTCAATAATTCATCAATTCCTCTCACTTCTGGTGAGACAACACCCTAACGATTGCGTTAAAATTCAATTTATTGCGCTGATATACCGTCCACCTGTCCACCATTCGCATTCAGGACACTGGGGTATTTCACATCAGAGTCATTTGGGGTACTGCAAACAATGGCCGATGTCATCGATCAAGATCAAACTCATCAAACGCTGCAAGAAGTTAACCAAGCGCTTGAAAACGGCATGTTTGTCCATGTCCGCCGTATGCTTCAGGATATGGAGCCGGAAGATATTGCCCACCTGCTAGAAGCTTCTCCCCCCAAAGAACGTCAAGTACTTTGGCAGTTAACCGATCCTGAAGAGCAGGGCGAGATCCTCGACGAGCTATCAGAAGACGTTAAAGACGGCATTGTTGCCCAGATGGCACCGGACAAACTGGCAGCGGTGACCGAAGGCATGGAAACCGATGACGTTGCCTACGTCCTGCGTAGCCTGCCTGATAGCAAGTACCAAGAGGTACTTGCCCAGATGGATGCCACCGATAGGCACCGGGTCGAGAAAGCTCTGGCCTACCCGGAGGAAACTGCCGGCGGGATCATGAGCACCGACTTTATCACCATCCGGGGTGATGTCACTGCAGATGTGGTACTGCGTTACCTGCGGATGAAAGGTGAATTGCCAGAAGCGACGGATGCCCTGTATGTAGTCGATCAGAACGAAAAGCTTATCGGCCACCTGTCATTAGCCACCCTGATCACCACCCAACCGGATACCGAAATCCATGATGTGATGGATGATGCCGACGAGGCTATTCCGTTTGATATGGATGATGGTGAAGTCGCTAACCTATTCGAACGCCGTAACTGGCTCTCGGCCCCGGTGGTTGATGCCGACGACCAACTGGTCGGCCGTATCACCATCGATGACGTGGTTGATATTATCCGTGAAGATGCCGAGCACTCGATGATGAGTATGGCCGGTATGGATGACGATGAAGATACCTTTGCCCCTGTAGTCAAATCAGCCAAACGACGTAGCATCTGGCTTGGGGTCAACGTGCTCGCGGCACTGGCCGCCGCATCGGTCTCCAACCTATTCGAAGACACGCTGGAGCAAATGGCGGCGATTGCTATCCTGATGACGATTGTCCCATCAATGGGTGGTGTTGCCGGTAACCAGACAGTCGCCCTAGTGATCCGTGGTTTGGCCGTAGGCCATATCGGTGAGACCAATACCCGCTGGCTGTTGAGTAAAGAAGCACGGGTAGGCCTACTAAACGGTGTGCTGTGGGCCGCTATTATCGGTGGAGTTGTCGTGCTGTGGAAAGGTAACCTGTTACTCGGGGCGATTATCGCCGGGGCTATGCTGACCAACCTACTGGTTGCCGGAGTTGCCGGGGTATGTATCCCGATCATGCTCAAGAAGATGAACATCGACCCGGCGCTGGCGGGCGGTATGGCCCTGACCACCATTACCGACATTGTCGGCCTTTCGGTCTTCCTTGGCTTAGCGACCCTCTTTCTTGTCTAAACACTTTGTAAGCGGCTAGCCCGAACGACAACCATTAAAAAAGCGAGAGGTGAAAGCCTCTCGCTTGTTTTTGGGTCCTGGGTCCTGGGTCCTGGGTCCTGGGTTGATATGACCCCCGTAAAGTAGACACGGGGGTTAATTTCTCAGTTCGTACATCATGGGACTCAGTC
>NZ_JACSOF010000025.1:0-54022 GCF_014349205.1 Photobacterium sp. BZF1 | reverse complement strand
TGATAGCACTATTGCTCACTATAGTAGTACCAAAGCACAGCTGGCTTAGATTTATTCCCTGTACGTGAAACAACTTTTAAAAATGACAAGTTAATGACTCAAGGAGAGGTCGATGAAAGACTTAATCTCAATATTGAAGGACACAAGGCAGCACCTTATGACGGGTGTATCGCACATGATCCCATTTGTGGTTGCAGGTGGTATTTTGCTGGCGATGTCGGTCATGCTCTACGGTAAGGGGGCGGTGCCGGAAGAGGGGACCTGGTTGAATGACCTGTTCTTCATTGGTGTCGCCGGCTTCCAGTTGATGGTGCCTATCCTAGCGGCTTACATCGGTTACTCGATTGCTGACCGCTCGGCACTTGCACCTTCTGCCATCGCGGCATTCATTGGTGCCAACATGTACAACACCGGGTTTTTCGGCGCCATCTTTGCCGGCTTGCTGGGCGGTATTGTGGTGTTCTACCTCAAGAAAATTAAGGTACCTGCATTTGCCCGTTCTGTGATGCCCATTTTCGTTATTCCAATCATTGGTACATTCATCACAGCCGGTGCCATCGTGTGGGGGATCGGTGAGCCGATCGGTGCTGCTACTGAGGCGTTGACTGAGTTCCTTAAAGGAATGCAGAACGAAAGTATCGTCTTGCTGGCCGTTATCATGGGCTTGATGATCTCCTTCGATATGGGCGGTCCGGTCAACAAGGTTGCCTATGCCTTCGTCATCTTGTGTGTCGGCGAGGGGATCTACAACGTGGCGGGTATCTCTTCTGTTGCTGTTGCGGTGCCATCTATCGGTATGGGCCTGGCGACCTTCATCAACAAAAAACTCTACGACGACAGTGAAAAAGAAGCAGGCCGTGCCTCTATCTTGATGGGCACCATGGGGATTACAGAGGGTGCAATCCCGTTTGCCGCTGCCGACCCACTTCGTGTCCTGCCATCAATCATGATTGGTACCGCCGCAGGTGCCTCGACTGCTGCAGTGTTGGGTGTCGAGAGTTACGCCGCTTGGGGTGGTTTGATTGTCCTACCTGTTGTTGATGGCCGGTTTAGCTTCATCATTGCCCTGCTGGTTGGCTCGCTGGTAACCGCATTCCTCGTCAATTTCCTCAAGGCACGTCGCCCAGTGGTGGAAGAAAACACCCAGGAAGAAGACGACCTCGACCTTGATATTGAAATTGGCTAAGACCCCAAACGCATAAACAGGTGGGTGCCTCGCCCGCCTGTCACCAAACAACTGAATTGATTGTTCACAAATTTAAGGAAACAAGATTATGACTTCTATCGTAGCAGTAACCGCATGTCCATCAGGTGTTGCCCATACATACATGGCAGCAGAAGCCATCGAGTCGGCAGCAAAGGCGAAAGGCTGGGCGTGTACGGTTGAAACCCAAGGCTCGATTGGTATTGAAAACGAGCTGAGCCAGGGCGCGATTGCCGATGCCGATATCGTGATTTTGACCAAGGACATCGATATCAAAAATTCTGAACGCTTCGAAGGCAAAACCATTGTACGTATCGGTGTCAGCGACGCTGTTAAGCGAGCTGCAGCGGTGATGGACAAGATTGAAAAACACCTTGCGGCAACCGTAGCTTAACCCCTGGTCTGGAGGGGAAAATTCCCCTCCGCCCAATTGGATAGCTAAGCCTCCTGCAGGAAGAAAAGGCGGCTTAGCTATACAAAAGACAACACGATAAACAGCAACATTGCTCAACACCTCAACTGGTATTCTCAGGAGCCAATACATGAGTACCCCACGAATAGAACGCTTGAAAACCGCCTTGTTTGCCGCCCAACGTGAAATTTCCCTGGAGCGTGCGCTGCTCTATACCGAAAGCCACAAGCAAACGGAAGGTGAATCCACCCTGATCCGCCGTGCAAAAGCAACCGCCTATGTTTTGGATAACGTGGCGATTTCGATCCGGGAAAATGAGTTGATTGCCGGTAACAGGACCATCGCGCCTCGTGCGGGTATTGCTTCCCCTGAGATGGATCCGTACTGGATCGATAAAGAACTCGATATTTTTGAATCCCGCCCGCAGGACAAGTTTTTTATCTCCGAACAGGACAAGGCGATTTACCGCGAGCAGTTACTGCCGTATTGGTCTGAACGCTCGATGAAGGATTTTATCAACGCGCAGATCCCAAGCGATGTAAAAGCAGCGGTAGGGCAGAAGATTTTCAGCGTTAACCAAACCGACAAAGGCCAGGGCCATATCATTATTGATTTTGACCGTTTGCTGGGCAAGGGCTTGGGTGCTTTGGTGGACGAACTCAATGGGATGAGTCTGGACCAACCTGACAATGACTTCTTTAAGTCTGTGGTGATATTGCTTGAGGCGTCCATCCGCCACATCCACCGTTATGCAGACTTGGCGGAGCAGATGGCACAGGGGGCGGTGGATGCAACTCGCAAGGCGGAACTACAGACCATTGCCCGTATTTCACGCAAGGTGGCGACCGAGAAGCCGACGGGTTTTTACGAGGCCAGCCAGCTATTTTGGTATATGAATATCATCTTGCAGTATGAGTCCAATGCCAGCTCACTGTCGCTTGGTCGCTTTGACCAATACATGCTGCCGTTCTACCAGCAATCTATTGCGCAAGGTGAATCGCCGGCTTTCCTACGCGAACTGCTTGAGAGTCTGTGGATCAAAACCAACGACATCGTTTTGCTGCGCTCTTCCAGCAGCGCCAAGTTCTTTGCCGGCTTCCCGACCGGATACACCATCTTGCTGGGTGGCCTCAATGAAGTGGGCCGCAGTGCGGTGAATGTCTTATCAACGCTGTGCTTGGATGCTTACCAAAGCGTGCAGCTGCCCCAGCCGAACCTAGGTGTACGGGTGAATGAATTTATGGATCGCGGATTTTTGATGAAAACGGCCGAGACCATTCGCCTAGGTACCGGGATCCCGCAAATCTTCAATGACGAAGTCGTTGTCCCAGCCTTCTTGAACCGTGGCGTATCACTCGAGGACGCCCGTGATTATTCCGTGGTTGGCTGTGTTGAGCTATCTATCCCGGGTAAGACCTACGGTCTGCATGACATTGCCATGTTCAACCTGCTCAAAGTGATGGAGCTGGCGATGCAGCGCAATGCGGATAACCCGAATGTGAGCTTCGATACCCTGCTACAAGAGATACGCAGCGATATCCGCCATTACGTCAAGCTGATGGTCGAGGGTTCGAATATCTGTGATGTTGGCCACCGCGACTGGGCACCCGTGCCACTGCTGTCTTCATTCATCAGTGATTGTATTGAAAATGGCAAGGACATTACTTATGGCGGCGGCCGCTATAACTTCTCCGGCGTACAGGGGATTGGTATTGCCAACCTGTCGGATTCACTGCACGCCCTAAAGCGCTATGTTTTTGAAGAACAACGCTGCACCTTCAAAGAATTCATTACCACGCTGGATAGCAACTTTGCGGTCGAAGGTGGCGAGAAAATCCGCGCACGCCTGATGAACAAGTACGAAAAGTACGGCAATGACATCGATGAGGTGGATGCATTAGGGGCAGACTTGCTGCGCCTGTTTTGTAAAGAAGTCGAGCAATATCAAAACCCTCGGGGCGGGCAGTTTACCCCTGGCTCCTATACCGTATCTGCCCACGTGCCGCTTGGTGCTGTGGTCGGGGCTACGGCTGACGGACGCTTGTCGGGGGAGCAGCTGGCAGATGGCGGTTTATCCCCAATGCTCGGGAAAGATCAACTTGGCCCGACAGCGGTACTCAAGTCGGTGAGCAAGTTGGATAACTACCTCTTGTCCAACGGTAGCCTGCTCAACGTGAAATTTACCCCGGCGACCCTCGAAGGGCAGCAGGGATTGAGCAAGCTGTCTGACTTCATCCGTGCCTTTATGAAGCTGAAACTGCAGCACATCCAGTTCAATGTCCTCAATGCTGACACCCTTAAAAAAGCCCAAGAAAAGCCAGAAGATTATTCCGGGCTGGTGGTACGGGTGGCCGGTTACAGCGCCTTCTTTGTCGAGCTATCGAAAGAGATCCAGGACGATATTATCCGAAGAACTGCCCATGAGCTGTGATGTGAAACAACAGGAAGGTCAGAGCCAAAATACTGCCCGGATCTTCAATATCCAGCGCTACTCGCTGCATGACGGTTCGGGGATCCGGACCGTGGTGTTCTTCAAGGGCTGCCCCTTAAGTTGCCCTTGGTGTGCCAACCCGGAATCACGCTCGCACCAAACGACCTATATGCGGCGGATGGCGAAATGCCTGGAATGCGAAGAGTGCGAAATGGATGTGGACGAGTGCCCAAGCGGGGCGTGGGAACAGGTCGGGACAGACATGACACTGGATGAAGTGCTGGCCCAGGTTGCCAAAGATGATGTGTTCTTCGATACCTCGCAAGGCGGGATCACATTGTCGGGAGGAGAGGTCCTTAACCAGCCCCATTTTGCTATTGAGCTTCTGACTCGGCTCAAGCAGCTGGGATACCGGACCGCGGTGGAAACATCCGGCCATGGCAGCACGACCCAGTTGTTACGGATAGGTCAGCTATGCGATGAGGTATTGTTTGATTTCAAAATCATGGACAAGGAGAGGGCCAAACAAGTGGTTGGCCTGAATCTGGACAAGGTGCTTGAGAACTTTACCCGCTTGGTTGAGCAAGGCGTGCATGTTGTCCCAAGGCTGCCGCTCATTCCGGGTTATACCTTGGATCTGCTGAATATCGACAGAGTCATTCAGTTCTTGAAACCGTTCGACGTCGCAGAGATACACCTTTTGCCATTTCACCAATATGGCGCGAACAAATACCAAACACTGGGGATGGAGTACCTGATGAAGGACGTTGCCGTTCCCACTAAATCTGAAGTGGAAGCCATCCGCAGCCATGTAGAGGCGCACGGCTACCGAGTGGTTATTGGAGGCTAATCATGAAAAAGAAATTATTAATTACCGGCGCCAAGGGGTTCTTCGGTACCCGATTTATCCAGCGCTACCAGCACGAGTTCGATATCTTGGGGCTGGATGTCGAGCAGCTTGATATTACCGACAAACCTGCGGTGGATAGCACTTTCGCCCAGTTCAAACCCGATTACGTTATCCATGCCGCAGCCATTGCCGTGACTGACTTCTGCAACAAGCATCCTGATGTCGCCCACAAAGTGAATGTTGGTGGGGCCATCAATGTCGCCAATGCCTGCAAAGCGCAAGGTGCCAAGCTGGTCTTTATTTCTACCGAGCAGATCTTCAACGGTAACCCAGAAGCTGGCCCTTATACCGAGCAAGATACGCCGGTGCCAGATACTGTCTACGGCCAGAACAAGCTAGAAGCCGAGCACGAGCTGAAATCGATTCTGGATGAGATGTGGGTGTTACGCTTTACCTGGCTGTTTGGCCTGCCTGAGCGCCATACCAGTATTAACCCCAACGTGCTTTGGAATGCGATGCAGGCGCTGACCAATGGCGAGGTGATGCAGGAGCGACGCAATGAATTTCGCGGTTTAACCTATGTTCATGAGCTGATTGAGCAGTTCCCCAAAATCTTCACCATCCCTTATGGCACCTACCATACTGGGGCGCACAACCCGGTAAGCCGTTACGACATTGCCGCGCATATCCTTGGCGAACTTGGCCAGGAAGCCCGCTTGGGTGAGCTACTCGAGGTCAATGATGCCCCTAAGACCCGGGATGTCAGGCTCGATACCAGCAAGCTTGCCGCCCAGGGCGTCACGTTTACCGAGAGTAAATTAGCGATTACCAAGTGCCTCAGAGAGTTTCACTTTATCAAATAATGATATGGCACCTGATCCATGGCGAATAGGTCAGGTGCAGATTAGGAGTTTTACCATGATTTATATGCTTGATACTGCAGACATTAACGCAATTAAAAAAGCCGTCGACCTGTACCCGCTGGCAGGGGTAACAACCAACCCTTCAATCATCGCCAAGGAGAACCGTCCGTTAAAAGCGATTTTGCTGGATATCCGCGAGGTGATTGGCAAGGAGCGTATGCTGCATGCCCAGGTGATGGGCAAAGATGCCGAGACCATGCTTAAAGAAGCACAAGCATTGCGGGCGATAGATCCGGACATTATCGTCAAGGTACCGGTGACGCCGCAGGGGATCAAAGCGATGAAGCTGATCCATGCCGAAGGGATCCGAATCACGGCTACTGCTATCTTGACGCCGCAGCAAGCGCTTATGGCGGCGATGGCGGGGGCAGAGTTTTTGGCACCCTACGTCAACCGGTTAGACAATATTTGCGGCGATGGCACCGCAGTGGCAGCTGAAATGGCGCAGCTTATTGAAAACTATAACCTTGATGCAAAAGTGCTGGGAGCCTCCTTCAAAAATGTCCAGCAGGTACACCAGTTGGCCCTAGCGGGTATCCAGTCGGTGACTATTGCCCCAGAGGTATTTGATTTGCTTCTTGTCCATCCGCTGACAGACTCAGGTGTTGCCGGTTTTGTTTCTGATTGGGAAGGCGTTTATGGCGAAGGGACCAACGTATTGGATATTCTGTAATGTGAGCTAGAGCACGCCCGCAACATATTCAGTCAGGATAAAACTGACCGAGATTAATAATGGCTGAGCTTATTGAGATTACACTCATCAGGCTTGGTCATTTTTTTGATGTTGGGAATATGGAAATTGTTGGGGTTACCGCTTGCATCAGCGGGGTAGCGCACACCTATATGGCGGCTGAGGCGCTTGAAAAAATTTGCAAGAAAGCCGGATATAAAGTCACGGTTGAAACCCAGGGTGCCCTGGGCAGTGAAAACCAGCTGGACGAGGCACAGATAGCGTCGGCAGATGTTGCCGTTATCATCTCGGATATCAATATCGAAGGGGCTGAACGGTTCGAGCATTGCCGGGTTGTCCGTTGTTCTATTTCCCAATTTTTGCGCAGTACTGACGAGGTGATGCAGGCGATCACCAAAGTTCGCCAGGCTCCCCGTGGCGCAGAGGTGAAAATCTAGCCATCAACATGCGCACTGAGGTATTGCGTGCGGTATTCAGAAGGTGAGCGTTCGGTCTGGGCCCTGAATACCCGGCAAAAATAATTGCTGTCCTTGAACCCGCAACGGTGCGCCACTTCTTTGACCTTCATATCGTACTTTACCAATAAGAATTTCGCCCGTTCCAGCCGAATATGGTTCAGGTATTCGTTGAACTTGATATGTCCTTCTTTCTGGAATAATTGCGAGAGGTAGTTGGGAGAGACATAAAAATGCTCGGCGACGGACTCCCGGGTAAGTGGTTCGTGATAATGCTGCTCGAGGTAATCCCGGACTGATTCAAATAGCGCATGGCTTTTTGATGGTGTTTCGAGGGGCTGTTCAATTAAATCGACAATATGGCTGAACAATGAGCTTATCAATAGTTTCGTTGTCGCTTGCGATTCAATTTGCTTGGTCAGTTCATCTAAGGCATTGAGGATAAAGGTACCGACCCTCGGCCCGCGACGAAGTACCGTCTCTTTGATGGCTGAATCATATTTTTCCCCGTCCCAGCTCAATAAACTGAGGCCAAAACTTTGCTTACCAACCATCACCGTCAGGGTGACAACCGGTTTGTTCCAGATCGGCTGGTTCCAGCTCTCGGCAGGCAGGTAAATCACATCCCCCTGGCTGAATACATGCTTTTGCTCAACACCGGTCTGGCTACCCAGTTCCATCTCTATCTCGCCGACTAGCACCATTTCGATGCGCGGAAAATGGACTTGGTATGCCAGCGGGGGCGGCTCGGGCAGGGTGCCGGCATAATAGACATTTCCCAGTGACATACTTTCATCTTTGTAGTGATTAAGCGCCTGAAGTAAATAAGGTTTGTCTAGCATAATGGCCACTGGGGTAAGTGCGAATACGGGCTATTTTACGCGATTCAGCCGCACCAAATCTATATATACCCATATCTAATCTTGAGTTTGTGAGTCAGGCATGAAGGGTCTTTGCTGCTTACGGTGTTCACATATTTTTTTACTGCATACACACGTCCAGTTTAAATAACATTTGTGCTATTTCAGCATGAATTATCGGTTGCTATGTTGTTTTCCAGAGACCCGATTTTTATTCCAGAATTAGGAGGCAACATGCTGACAACCACTATTTTCCCTGGGCGCTATGTACAAGGTAAAGATGCCCGTCAACAGTTGGGTGCAGAGCTCGCTCGTTTTGGCCAAAAAGGCTTGGTGATTTGCGATCCATTTGTACATGACACGCTAATGGGGGAGTTTGAACCTTACCTAGATGGTGTTGAGGTTGAGATCGTGAAGTTCACCGGTGAATGCAGTGACGAGGAAATTGCCCGTTTGGTCAGCTTGCTCCAGGGCTTCGGCGGGGAATTTGTGGTAGGGCTGGGCGGAGGGAAAACCATCGATACCGCCAAGGCGACGGCCTTTGAGGCCAAAGTGCCTGTTGCGGTGGTACCAACCCTAGCGGCCAGTGATGCCCCATGTAGTGCCCTTTCTGTTATTTATACTCAGGAAGGTGAGTTCAAACGCTATCTGCTGCTGCCGCAAAACCCAAACTTGGTACTTGTCGATACCCAGATTATTGCAAAAGCGCCGGTTCGCCTATTGGTGGCTGGTATGGGGGATGCGCTGGCGACGTGGTTTGAGGCCGAGTCGTGCCAACAGAGTTTTGCGGCGAACATGACAGGTAACTTAGGTTCGGTGTCGGCTTACGCTCTGGCACGCTTGTGCTACGACACCTTGTTGCAGTACGGCGCGATGGCCAAAGTTGCCAACGAGCAAAACGTTGTGACACCAGCGCTTGAGCGTGTAGTGGAAGCCAATACCCTGCTCAGTGGCTTAGGCTTTGAAAGTGGCGGCCTTGCGGCGTCACATGCTATCCATAATGGCTTGACGGTGCTGGAGCCGACACACGGTTTCTTGCATGGCGAGAAAGTCGCGTTTGGCGTGTTGGCGTCTCTATTCTTGACGGACAAGCCTGCTGAGACGATTGCAACGGTTTATACCTTCTGTGAAAGCGTCGGGTTGCCGACAACGTTAGGCCAGATCGGTTTGGCAGGTGTTACCGATGCGGAGTTGATGGCCGTTGCTGAGGCCGCTTGTGCTGAGGGTGAGACCATCCATAACGAACCGCGCCCGGTCAATGCTGAAAGTGTCTTTGCGGCGATGAAGGCTGCAGATGCGGAAGGTTGCCGCCGCCAAGCTTAACAGCCGTGGCTATGGCTATGGATTTGGCTGTGGATATCGCTGCGTGGTGTAGCAAGCAGCCTCATAGCCCTGCTTGCTATCAATGGATATAAGGAGAAGAGCCTTGGCTAACATTCCTTTCAAAGGCCTGTTGTTCGATTTAGATGGCACCTTGGTGGACTCTATTCCTGCCGTGACCCGGGCATGGTCACAGTGGGCGAAAACCAAAGGGCTAGACCCTGAGCATGTCATGTCAGTGATTCATGGGCGCCCAGCGATGGAGTCGATCGCCGAGCTATTGGGGAATGCTTCGAAGGCTGAAGTTGTGCGGGAGTTTCAATGGCTGGAGGACTACGAGTCAACCGATACAAAAGGCACGAAGGCTCTCCCGGGTTCAGTGGCCCTGCTCAATGCGCTGAATGAAAAGCAGGTTCCCTGGGCGATTGTCACTTCCGGCACCTTACCGGTGGCAAATGCCCGGATCAAAGCGGCAGGACTGCCCTTGCCCAAGGTGTTGATCACGCCGGAGAAACTCACAAACGGCAAGCCCCACCCCGAGCCTTATTTGACGGGAGCAAGGGAGCTCGGTCTGACTGCTGGGCAATGCATCTGCTTTGAAGATACCCAGGCCGGCCTACTGGCTGCAAAATCTGCCAAAGCGGTCGCTATTGGTATTCTGAGCCATGCAAGCAAAGAAGAGTTGCCTGCTGCTGACTATCATATCCGCTCTATGGCAGAGTTGGCGGTGGATATCGGCCCAATCCAAAGGGTGCTTAAAATCTGATCTATAACTTAAAGTTAACGAAATAACCCCACAGGCAATCAAGCCTGTGGGGTTATTATTCTTTAACGCTTATGCCAATGCTGGCGCTTTTTCTTTTAGGTTACGCGATAACAACCTGTTATCGACACCCAAGCGCCCAGCCCCTGAAACCAGCAGCGAGGCAGACATTGCCAGTAATGCGAGGCCAAACTCGTAGCCACCGTTTGAGATGAACAAGCCCTTGTCCAAGTGCACGGTAACAATGGCAACCACCATGGTAACGGCCAGTACCAACGCGGTTGGTCGGGTGAGCAGACCAAGTAAGATGAACAAACCGCCGAAGAACTCCGCACCGCCTGCCATCATTGCCATCAGAAAACCCGGCTCCAGTCCGATGGATGCCATCCATTTGCCAGTACCTTCAAGGCCGTAACCGCCAAACCAGCCAAATAGTTTCTGCGCGCCGTGAGCCATGAAAATGATCCCTGCCGGTACTCGTAGGGCAAGAGGGGCGAAAGTGGCTGATGACGAAAGTGTTTTGTTGATCAATGTGTTCATAGTGCTGTCCTCGAATCTGTCGGCAATTCCTGATGCCGGGTAACTGTCCTGTGTTGTTGGATACAGAATAGGCAGCTTCGCCTGAGATCAACATCAGGTGAACTTGAGCTAATCGTTCAAAATTTTCGAATGAACTAAATGCAAAAGACACTGACGTTGGGTGTTGAGGCAATGGCTGTTAACCGAGGTCTCACTATGGAGTTGAGTAATTTACGCGCAAGTAACTGCAATTAATCACCTTTTTACTTGCAAGTTGGAAAGTAAAGATAAGGGGTAATGTATAATGAATGTTCGAAAAAGAGATGGCTACGCAAGGTATGTGGCTGCTTGGCAGGGAAGCAGTTAGTAGGATTATAAGTTGTATAACATGCCAATCGTAAAGATAGGTGAGAGTGAAACGTCAGTGACAAAATGATGAGTGATAGTATTGAAATGGTTACGAAAGACAGTGTGGTGATGCTCTTTGATCCAAAGGCGGTTGAAATATTGAGAGACAAGGCAAAAGCCGAAGCTTTCTTCGGTATGGATAAAGAAGCTGCACGGTACAAGACAATTGCCGATGCGTGGGAGAGCGGGGAAAATATTGCAATTGCTGAACTTTGGTATCTTTGGGATGGCCTAAAGCGAGTTTATGTTCAACGGATCGGTGATTTCAACAATCCAGAGTATGCATCTATTCGGGATGGGTTTGAACTTGGCTTAGAAAGCCATATGTATTTGCTTGGTGTTTTGGCCGCTAATGCTGTTGGGGAACCTGTCTCTTTGGGAGAAGGCTAAACGCCTTGCTCCTTTATTCTCCGAGGCTGCCGCCGTGGTTAAAACTTGAAATTAACCCCTAACAAGTAATGGTCGCTGCTGAAATGCTGCGGTAGTTCAATGCGTTGGTACTCCACACTAATGCCAAAATGCTGGCCGAGAGCGAGTTCGGCACCGAGGGCAACATATGGAGAGAACCCGCGTTCGGTACGGGTGTGCCAATTGTCTTTGCCCTTGCGGGTTTCAAGGTCGCGTGTATCAAGGTCTACTGCAGCGTAGTTAATCCCGCCACGGGCATAGATATTAGTAAAGCGGGTAACAGGGTATTCTGCTTTTACGCCTAGCAAGCCACCACTATAGCTGGAAACTGATTGGGAAAGGCCAAGTGTGCCGAGGTAACTCAAACCGCCGCTGTTGGCAAAATAGCCGGTGTCGAGTGAGAAATAGCGGTTGAAGTGGTAGTTATAGCCAAGCTCGAAAGTGAAGCCTGCATCACCATCACTGTGGTGATTATTGGACATACCCCCGCCACCCAAACGGATTCCCACTTCATGGGTAATAGGCTGGCTGGCGGCTTGGCTGACGAGAGGGCAAAGCAGGAAAATAGCCGGAATGAATTTTGTCATAAAATACGCTGTTTTATTAATTTGGCGTGGATTTTATCGACTGGTTAAACTGGGCTCAATAACCGGGGACAAAGCCGTACATTGTTGTTAGCTGCGTTTTTTTGATTTCATCTATCTGTTTTTGCAAGGTATCCCGTACCAAAAATAGCAGTAGTGAATGATTTTTCTGGTAGTGACCTCCGACCAGTCTCAAAAATGGCAGATGGGCTAATATTAATGTAGTCGCGCCAGTATTGGTTAAGGAAACTGTGGCTATGATGGATGCAGATACAATGTTTACCTGTATCTACTTGCTAGAATTTGACTCGCTAATTGTGTCTTGATTTGGACACTCGCAAATTTCGCTCAGCCTCGGCTGGGCATTTTTATTTCTGCCCTGCCATTTTCCATCAAATAGCCTCGACTGAGCTTATTCCCTGTTTTATTTACTGCTGATAGCCTTGCGGGTAAAGCCTTGATTTTCGTCAAGTAGTGAAGCCGCTTGGTTGGCATCAACGCCGGCTAGCAGCATGACTATCGCAGTTTTGCAGTGGCCGTTACAGGCCGCAAGCGCATCAATGGCTTGTTCCCGGTTGCAGTCTGTCGCAGCCATCACAATACTTTTCTGCCGCTCGACCAACTTGGCATTGGTGGCTTCGACATCGACCATCAAATTGCCGTAGACCTTACCGGTTCTAATCATTGCGCCTGTCGTTAGCATATTGAGGATCAGTTTCTGTGCCGTACCGGCTTTGAGGCGCGATGATCCGGTCACGATTTCAGGGCCTACGACAGGTGTGATGGCAATATCAGCCGATTGGCTCATCGGGCTATCAGGGTTGCAGCTGATACAGGCCACGGTCGCGCCAACAGACTTGGCATATTCCATCGCGCCCAGTACGTAAGGGGTCCTGCCGCTGGCGGCAATGCCGACCAAAACATCTTTGCTGCTGAAGTCCAGCGCTTGCAGGTCGCCTGCACCCATGTCACGGTTGTCCTCGGCATTTTCGACCGCTTTGAGAATGGCTTTATGGCCGCCTGCAATCAGGCCTACCACTTGCTCTGGCTTGCTGCCAAAGGTAGGCGGGCACTCACTAGCATCAAGGATACCTAAACGGCCAGAGGTACCTGCGCCACTGTATATCAATCTGCCACCTTGCATGAAGGCATCGGCAATGGCATCGACTGCACGGGCTATTTCAGGCAAAACCGCTTCGACAGCAAGGGCGACTTTCTGATCTTCCTGATTGATGACCTTCAACATATCGACAGTCGATAGCGTATCAATCTCGGCACTGGCACTGTTGCGGCTTTCAGTCACCATCTTAGTCAAATCAATTTTCATTCTGGGGTCCGTCTGGGTGGGGTCTCAATATTGTATGTTATGGTCAAACTTTATGTCACGGCAACGCCTTGGACGGGCAATCAGGTCGATACCGATTGGAGTTGCTGGTGGGCATGGAGAAAGCAGGTAGAAATGGTTTCTACCGTATGCGCGTTCTGCCCTTGGGCATAGATAAGATTGAAGGTCAGGCGTTCGTTTAGGGTAAAGGTGTCGTGGAAAGGCTCTGACGGTAACATCTGCTGGGTCTGGCCGAATTTGTGTAGTGACTCTGGCAACAATGAGATGGCCAGGCCGTTATATACGGCTTCGGCAATATTATCGAGAACTGGGCTAGTAAAGACAACTTCGTAACGGATGTCCGCATTTTCGAGTGTTGCGAGAGTGAGATCGCGGATCAGGCAATCGCCGTCAAACAGGGCTATAGGCACAGGTTGCTCCGTGCTCAGCGAGAGCTTGGGCGATTTCACCCAGTTAATCGACTCACTCCACAGCGGCATGCCGTCTTTAACCCCTGGCTCTCCGGCAACAATGGCTATATCGACAGTGCCGGCTTGGCGCTTTTTCCTTAGGTGACGGCTTCTGTCACATACCACTTTCGCTGCCAAGTTGGGCATTTTCGCTCTCAATAGCGGCATAAAGTGGCGGGTGAAATCGGCGGCGTAGTCGGTGGGTATACCGAAAGTCAATTGGCCTGAAATATCTTTGCCGCTAAGGGCGGCAAGGGTACTGCTGTTGAGGGCCAACATTTGCTGGCTGCGACTGAGTAAGACTTTTCCGGCATCGGTTAGGATAACGCCACGGTGACTGCGGATCAGTAACTCGCATCCCGCCAACTCCTGCAAGCGTTTCATTTGCATGCTGACGGCACCGCTGGAGCGATATACCCGCTCGGCGGCAAGTTTGATTTCACCGGTCTCTGCAACGGCAACAAAGGTTCTCAACAACTCTAAATCTAACAGCGTGTCCATTTCGACGTCTTCTTTGGGGAGCTTAAAGGCAGGCCACCTTTCGTTGGGTAACGGCCTAAGAATCATTATAGATTTAGAATTGCTAAATCTATAGGTTAATTTTATTCGTTTGGCTAAATTTACTGTTGCGATTATTGTTGGAATCTACTTTTTCTTTGGATCAAGGCCAAAGGCATTCTGAATGATGTGGGAGAGATTGTAATGACAACTTCATTGCCAAATACGATGAAAGGCGTGGTGCTAACCGGCCACGGTGGCTTGGATAAACTGGTAGTGCGTGACGATATAGCGCTGCCTGAACTGGCCGGGAACGAAGTGTTGATCAAGGTCGGTGCCTGCGCGGTGAATAATACCGATATCAATACCCGGATTGGCTGGTACTCCAAGCAAGTGACTGCTGATACCAATGCTGGTGGTTCAGAGGGTTTTGACACTATCGATGATCAGGATGCCAGTTGGTCGGGGATCCCGCTGACCTTCCCGCGTATTCAGGGTGCAGATGTTGCCGGCCATATTGTGGCAGTTGGTGAGCAGGTTGACCCGTCCCGTATTGGTGAAAGGGTCATGGTCCGTGCCATGCAGCAGCACCCGCGCACTGATGAATCATTCCGTTGCATCACTTTCGGCTCTGAGTGCGATGGCGGTTTTGCCCAATACACCAAGGCATTGGCTGGTGAGGCATTTACTGTCAACAGCACCATGACTGACGTCGAACTGGCTTCATTTCCTTGTGCTTTCTCAACGGCGGAAAACATGGTTGACCGTGCCAACGTTAAAGCCGGTGATGTGGTATTGGTGACCGGTGCCTCCGGTGGTGTCGGAGCGGCGGCAGTCCAACTTTCCAAGCGCCGTGGTGCCAGCGTTATTGCGGTATGCGGTGCTGACAAGCATCAGCAAGTACTAGAGATGGGCGCTGACCGAACGATTGCCCGTGGCGATAGCTTGATCGAGTCGCTTGGGACCATGGCTGTTGATGTGGTGATTGATCTGGTCGCTGGCGAGCAATGGCCGGAATTACCAGAAGTATTACGCCGTGGCGGTCGCTACGCGGTAGCCGGTGCAATCGGTGGCCCGCTGACTGAGCTGGATGTACGTACCTTGTACCTCAAAGATCTCAGCTTCTTTGGTTGTACTTACCAGCAGCGCCACGTGTTTGAAAACCTAGTAAGTTATATCGAAGCAGGTGAAATCAAACCAGTTGTCTCTAAAACTTATCCGCTGGAGCAAATCCACCAAGCGCAGGAAGACTTCCTCGCCAAGAAGTTTGTCGGCAAATTGGTGCTCGTGCCTTAATTAGTCAAATGAATATGCGTACAGGGTAATATCATTATTACCCTGTTATTTTCATATCTTGTAATCATTCCAAATCCTTCCTGAATAAGCACACCAGATAACAAACGTATTATCAATATATTCTATTGTTTTGTGATCACTCCCTACTTTGCTGCTATGGACTGTCTGAGTGATTGGGTTAATATGGCGACAATATCCAATCAGAAATAGAGACAATGAGTAAGTCAACAATTTATGATGTGGCAAAGTTAGCGAATGTTTCCACGGCAACTGTTTCCCGATTTCTAAATAAAAATAGCCATATTGAAAAAGAAAAAGTGAGGGCGATAGAGGATGCAATATTTCAGTTGAATTATCGACCAAGAAAGCGAAGGAAAGGTCATCGCAGTATGTCTATTGGTGTGTTGATGCCATCATTAAACGATGCCTTCTCGCTCGAAATATTAGATGGTATCCGATCAATGGCTTCGCAATATAATTATCAGATGGTAATTGAGCCTTATAACTGGGATAAAAACACTGAAATCAGCCTGTTGATTGATTTCAAAAAGAGAAAGCTCGACAGTGTTATTATCGTTGTAGGTTGCAGTTCATTTGTTGAAGTAAAAAGTATCCTCGAAGATACCCCAACCCTCTTCGTCTGCCGCAAGGAAAATGATATCTACCCAGTATTGTGGGGGGATAATGTTATCGGGGGCAGCATTGCCACCAACCACCTCCTACAGCTTGGCCACAGGGAAATCGCCCACCTTTCTGGGTCTGATAACAGTTTTGATAGTATCGATAGAAAAACCGGCTTTTTGAAAAGTTTTGAGCGGGCGGGCTTGCCTGTTAACCCTAACCTTATTGTCAATGGTGGCTTGTCGTTAGAAGGCGGTTTTGAAGCGACAAATGAATTACTTAACAAAGGGTTACGATTCTCGGCCATATTTGCTGCTAACGATTTGAGTGCATTCGGCGCGATTCAGGCTCTACACCAGCACAAGATCCGCGTACCTGAAGATGTATCAGTGATAGGTTTTGATGATCATAAAATCTGTGATTATTTTATTCCACGCCTGACCACCATCAAACAGCCGCTATTTAATATTGGACAGCTAGCATATCAATCTATTCTCGACATTATGTGTGGAGAGCCGAGTGATGTCTCCATCCCGCCCTTTGAGGTCATAATTCGAGAAAGCACGCTGAAACTAACGTGAAACTAAGCTATCAAAAATCATGTTTTTGATAGCTTTTTATTAGTTACATGACTTAGTTGCTTGTATTTTAAGTGTTTTGTTTGTTTTGTGTTTTCTTTGTTTCATGAAACAGATTGTAATTGAGTTGACTGTCACCATTTAAGACATCGCTTGTTTCATGAATGATTGGGTGTGATTTTTATCACAATATTCTAGCCAAAAGTCATTATTATCGGCTTCATAAATAAAACAGACAGGCAGACTCATGAAAAAGAAAATAATCTTAGCTTCAGCGGCTTTGCTGCTGGGCTCAATGCAAATTCAAGCGAAAGAAAACGTTGAAACCCCAAATCTTAAAGTATTGGCAGAAAGTACCACGGGTTGGGTAGAAAACTTTAACCCATGGATCGGGGGGCGCACTAATTTTGTTTATGAGCCGCTGGTTATTTTCGATACATTTAATAGCGGTGTAGAGCATATGTGGCTGGCTGAAAGTTATCAGCAGTCAGAAGATATGTTGAGCCTTACGGTAAAACTACGGCCAGGTGTTAAATGGTCTGACGGTGAAGACTTTACCGCTGATGATGTTATTTTTACCTATGAGTACCCAAAGCAATTTCCTGAAATTGATGTAGCCGGTAATGCCAACCGAATTAAATCTGTAGAGAAGATTGATGACTTAACGGTTAAGATTAATTTGAATAAACCTAATGCATTTGCGAAATATGATGTGTTGGGAGAGGGGGTATTAATTATCCCTGAACATATTTGGTCAAAAATAGATAAGCCAGCCCAAGAAACGATGAAAAACCCAGTAGGGACTGGCCCATTTACTGAAATTACCCGTTTTACCCCTCAAGTATATGTTCAATGCCGTAATCCTAATTATTGGAATGAAAAGCTAGCGGTTAATTGTTTGGAATTCCCGCAATATTCCAGCAATGATGCAGCACTAGAAATGTTGGCAAAAGGCGAAGCCGATTGGGCAGGTATTTTTATCCCGGATATTGAGCGTACCTACTCGAAAGCTCATCCCAATAATAAATACTGGTTCCCTTCTAATGACGGTATGCGCCTGACCTTCAATTTTGAAACCCAGAATGAAAATGCCAGAAAAGCATTTGAGAATATTAATTTCCGCAAGGCGGTAAACCTGGCTATGGACAGGGATGCCATGATGATGATCGGGGCTTACGGATATGTCGATGGCGACAACCCGGCATCCAACTTGCCCAAGGGGCTTTGGAACTGGCGGGATGCCAATGCTGATGCCACATGGGCGAATTACTATCGCTATGATTTGGAACAAGCCAAACAGTATCTGGCACAAGGCGGCTTTAAAGATACAGACGGAGATGGGTATGTAAATAACCCTGACGGCACTCCATTTAGGTTCCGAATTCAGGTGCCGAGTGGTTGGAGTGACTGGGTAAACAATGCCTCAATCGTTATTGAAGGGCTGCGTGCCGTCGGCATCAATGCCACGGTGGTTACCCCCGAAGTGAATGCCTATGTCCAGAACTGGGGCAACAATAATTTCGAAGCCAACCTAGTTGCAGGTGGTTTGCAGGCCTCTATTTGGGCGTTCTATGACTACACGATGCATTCGAAAAATGCCCAGACGGCTATCTGGTGGTCAACGGCTATGCATAACTACAAAAGTGAACAGCTCGATAGCTTGATCGACACCTTATCGGTGACTGTCGATGAGCAGCAGCAAAAAGCACTGGTTTCAAAAATCGAAAACTATCAGGCCGAGAACGTTCTGCAAGTGCCGCTTTACTACAACGCGGTGTGGTACCAGTACAACGACAGCCGCTTCACAGGTTTTGCCAATGCTGAGAATCCATTTACTAACCCTGCTCCGTTTGCTGGTGCGGCAAGGTTAGTCCATGTGCTGAATCTTAAGCCAAATTCGTAAATCGCATTTCTTTTCAAGCCCTCCGTGGGAGGGCTTCAATTTGTCCATTTTATTAGGTGCAATCTAATGACTACGTTTAACACGCCATATTTTCCTGAGTGGCCACGTATTAATTCGGCCATAAAAACAGATCCGGCTATTGAAAATGCTGTTGCAGATATTGTTTCGCAAATGACGCTGGAAGAAAAAGTTGGCCAGATGATCCAGCCGGACCTCCGTGGGGTGACTCCTGCCGAGGCGCGTGATTTCAAACTGGGCTCTATCCTCAATGGTGGTGGGGCATGGCCGCAGGATAACAAACATGCCTCGGCACAGGACTGGGCGAACAAAGCCGATGAATTCTGGTTTGCAGTGGAAGAGGCTTATGCCGATCGTCCGTTCCGGGTGCCTTTCTTCTGGGCAACCGATGCGGTACATGGCCATAACAACGTATTTGGCTCAACGGTTTTCCCGCACAACATCGGCCTTGGTTGTGCCCGTGACCCGCAATTGATCCGCCGTATTGGTGAAGTGACAGCCATCGAAGTGGCATCAACAGGCCTCGATTGGACGTTTGCGCCGACTGTCGCCACCCCTCGCGAGCTTAACTGGGGCCGTGTTTATGAGGGATATTCCGAAGATCCTGAAATTACTTTCGCTTACGCCTCCCAAATGGTGGCTGGTCTACAAGGCAGCACTGAAGAGTTAATGGGTGAAGACAAGGTGATTTCCAACGTCAAACACTGGGTGGGCGACGGCGGAACGCTTAACGGAGTGGATCGTGGCATCAATACCTACAGCGAGGACAACCTGCGCAATATCCACGCGATGGGTTACTTCAGTGGTCTTGAAGCCGGTGCCCAGGTGGTGATGTCTTCCTTCAACAGTTGGGTCAATGAGGCCAATTACGACCAGACAGCCTCTGACGGAGTGGCGTATAACCACAAGATCCACGGTAGCCGTTACCTGCTTACTGATGTGCTCAAAGGCAAGATGGGTTTTGATGGTCTGGTGGTTACGGACTGGCATGGTCATGCAGAGGTGAGTAAGTGTACCGATACCAATGCGTCATATGCGATCAATGCCGGTAACGACATTCTTATGGTGCCTGAGCATGCCCATTGGATCCCTGTTTATCAGCAGACGGTGCAGGACGTCAAAGATGGGGTGATCCCGATGTCACGTATTGACGATGCGGTAACGCGTATCCTGCGGGTGAAAATGCGTGCGGGCCTTTGGGACAAACCCCAGCCGACGAAACGTAAGCATGCGGGCTTGCAAAACCAGTTGGGTGCCAGCCAGCACCGGGAAGTTGCCCGGGAAGCGGTGCGAAAATCACTGGTGTTGCTGAAGAACAACAACAATATTTTGCCTCTTCAGTCATCCCAGAAAATTTTGCTGGCGGGCAGCGCGGCGAATGATTTGCAAAAGCAGTCTGGCGGTTGGAACCTGACCTGGCAGGGTGACGAAAACACCTTGGAAGACTTCCCAGGAGCAACGACTACCAAGATGGCGTTCGAAGCGGCGCTGGGTGAAGAGAATGTTGTTTTCGACCCGGAGCTAGCCACTGATCTTTCCGGTGTCGACATAGCTATTGTGGCCTTTGGCGAAGATCCTTATGCCGAGATGATGGGAGATATCAAAGACGGCAAAACCCTTGAGTTCGCAAAAATTAAGCGCAGCTACCAGCGTGATACCGACACAATCCGTCGTTTGCATGATGCAGGCGTAAAAGTTGTGAGTGTGTTTTTCTCGGGCCGTCCATTGTACGTAAACGAGGAAATTTCGAAATCTGAAGCCTTTGTAGCGGCATGGTTGCCGGGCAGTGAAGGGCTGGGTATCACCGATGTGTTGGTTGGCGATGAAGCCGCAAAGGCGAATTACGATTTTATCGGCAAGCTTTCTTTCAGCTGGCCGAACAAGAAAACCTCGACCTCTGTTCACCGTATTCCGCCGCATATCCCGAATTATGTTTTGCCTGCCAACGAGCAGGACCCGAGTGGAGAACATGCGCCGCTGTTCCCTTATGGTTATGGACTTAGCTATACCGATTCCGAGGCCAGCCAAGCCCGGGATTTGAATGCGCTTGAGCTTGATAACGACGGTTCGGATGCAACGGATAGTGCGATTGAAATGTTTGGTGTGAAAGCCTCTGGCGATTATCAGATGAAGCTTATCAATGGTGCTGATTGGCAAGTGGTTGATGCATCGCGTAACAACAAGGTGAACCTTGCTGCACTTTCAACCCGTCCGTTCAACTACCAGCAGCAGCAGGACGCAATGGAGGTGACTTTCCACAGCAAGTTTGGCGCTGTATGCATTAACCCAAGTGATGGTTTGGCAGAAAACTTATCGGACTTTGCCTGTGACAGTACCGAATTGGTGTTTGATGTATTGGTGTTCGAACAGCCGACCGATGATGTTGAAGTGGCCGTTGGTCTGTGGGGACGCGGCGATAAGGGAAGCTTTAGTGATATCTCCTCAGTAGAAATTACCCCACAGCTCAAGGGCGAGCGTGACGTATGGCAGGAAATCCGCATTCCGTTGTCATCGTTTGAAAACCGCAAACCTGACTTTTCGGCCATCAATACGCCTTTCATGCTCTACACCGAAGGTGAGCTGAAGGTTGTGATTGCCAATGTTCGCTGGGTGAAGTAGCCCCCATGGAGAGGCGGGGAGATCTGCCTCTCTTTTCTAATGTTTAAACTATTAATGGATTAATCATGAATTATGCGGTTAAAAGATTAGGCTTTTATCTGGTTGCATTCATCGTCGCCATTGCGATTAACTTCTTCCTGCCGCGAATGATGCCGGGGGACCCTATCCAATCATTCATTGCCCGTTTGGTTCAAAACGGCGGCCAGGTCAGTGCCGAGACCATTGCAGCCATCGAAGCACTATACGGGTACTCGTCGAATACCCCGCTATACCAGCAGTTCTTCAGCTACATGCAAAATATCTTCAAGGGAGACTGGGGTATCTCCACTCGCTTTTTCCAGCCTGTTACAGAAGTCTTAGGCCGTGGTGCACTCTGGACTTTGTTGTTAGTCGGGATGAACGTTGTCATTTCATACTCTATCACCACATTGGCTGGTATCTATGTGGCTTGGAAACGGGGCTCTGTAGCGGATAGCGTGATTACTATTGGGTCGGTGGTTATTTCATCTATTCCGGGCGTGGTCATGGCTTTAGTGTTGTACTTTGTGTTTGCCTCGAATCTGGGTTGGTTCCCAACCGGTTATGCTTATGATCCTGCGATTGAACCCGGCTTGACTTGGGAGTGGATCTCCAGTGTTGCTTACCACCTTACTTTACCATTGATAGCCATGGTGTTACTTGGCCTTGGCGGGGTCATGGGAATGCGCTCAAACATGATCAACCAACTCGGTGAAGACTACATCGTAATGGGATGGGCCAAAGGGGTGTCGGATAAAAAAGTGATGCTGGCTTATGGTGCCCGTAATGCCATGCTACCGATGATCACTTCTTTCGCCATGTCTATCGGGATGATCTTCGGCGGCTCATTGATCATCGAAATCATTTTCAATTACCCAGGATTGGGGCAAGTGATTTTCCAAGCCATGATGTCTCGTGACTATCCATTGATTCAAGGTTACTTGCTTATCATGACCATCATGGTGCTGACGGCGAATTTCGTTGCCGACATGCTGCTGTTCTTGCTTGATCCGCGTTTACGCACCCAACTGAACTGATAGGGATATGACAATGAAGAATTTACTGAGCAAGTTAAAGGAATTGTTCCTCAACAATACCAAGGCAGGAGTTGGCGTATGTATGGTAGCGCTGGTCTGTATCCTGAGTTTTGGTGCGCCTTTGTTCGCCGAGCATGACCCCAATGCACGTGTAGCCAGGCCGCACCAAGAACCATCTGTTGAGAATGTGATGGGTACAACCCGTATGGGACGAGATGTCTGGGCTCAGACGCTATACGGTGGAAGAACATCGATTGCTGTCGGCTTTATTGCCGGTGCTTTTGTGATGGTGATGGCTGTTGTTATGGGGGTAACGTCAGGCTATTTCGGTGGCAAAGTTGATAACTTGCTGTCATTTATCACCAACATTGTCATGGTGATCCCTTCATTACCGTTGATGCTGGTATTAGCATCGTTCCTCGACCAAGTGTCTCCGATAGTGATAGCTATCATTATTGGTGCGACCTCATGGCCTTGGGGGGCAAGGGTTATACGTGCTCAAACCCTTGCTATTCGCAGCCGAGATTTCGTTCATGCCGCAGAGGTGATGGGTGAAAAAAAACACCGCTTGGTTTTCTGTGAAGTCATGCCGAATATGCTGTCAATCTTGGCAAGTGCCTTCATTGGTACAGTCATTTTCGCCATCATGACTGAAGCGACGCTAGGGTTTATTGGTCTTGGTGACCCTCTCTCAACGACTTGGGGCGTTATGCTTTACAACGCTCAACAAACGTCAGCGATACGTATTGGTGCATGGTGGGAAATCTTGGCCCCGAGCACGGCACTAGCAACCCTTGCTATTGGGCTCGCACTCATTAACTTCTCAATTGATGAGATCTCCAACCCGAAACTTCGAGCTCAGCGCATTATGGCAAAATTCCGCCGCGAAGAAGCAAAACAAAAGAAGCTTGAGCAAGTATCACTGAAGGAGCAGTCTGCATGAGCACGCTAATTCAAGTTAATAACCTTTGCGTTGATTACATTACCTTCAATGGCAGGGTACGTGCCGTCGATGATGTCAGCTTCTCGATTGCCAAAAACAGTATCTTCGGATTGGCAGGAGAGTCAGGTTGCGGTAAATCGACCATTGCTTATGCCCTGATGCGACTTCATCGTCCACCTGCGTTGATCTCCAAAGGCCAGGTATTGTTCGAGGACAAGGATGTACTCAAGTTTGATGATGAGCAGCTTCGCCAGTTTCGCTGGAAAGACACTTCTATGGTGTTCCAAAGTGCCATGAACTGCCTCAATCCGGTGAAAACCATCGAATACCAGTTCCACGATATCTTCATGGCTCACGGTGAAGTGAACAGCCGGGAAGAATCTATCGAAAAATCGAAGGAGTTACTGCGCATTGTTGATATTCCCGAAGGACGCTTGTTCGATTACCCGCACCAATTCTCGGGCGGCATGCGCCAGCGGGTTGTTATTGCCATGGCACTCGCACTTAAGCCAAAACTGTTGATCATGGATGAGCCGACGACGGCCCTTGATGTAGTCGTACAGCGGGAGATTTTGCAAAAAGTGTACGACCTCAAGGCTGAGTTTGGCTTCTCGGTATTGTTCATTACCCATGACTTGAGTCTGATGGTCGAGTTTTGCGATCAAATCGGCATTATGTATTCGGGCAAGTTGGTGGAAGTTGCGAATGCAAAAACCATTCTGCGAACGCCGCAACACCCATATACCCATGGGCTTGGAAACTCGTTCCCGACCCTGAAAGGGGAAATGAAAGAAATGATAGGGATCCCGGGAACACCGCTGGATCTTTCCAACCTCCCTCCAGGCTGTCGCTTTGCAGATCGCTGTTTTAAATGCGAGCAAAGTTGCAAGAGTGAGGAGCCAACGCTGACTTATAACGCTGAACGCAATGGTTGGGTAGCTTGTTACAAGCCACTGCCGCTGGAAGACCGAGTAGAGGTAGAAGCATAATGCAAGAAAGACATGTCACCATGGAAGCGCGAAATCTCACGATTGATTTTGCCAAGAAGAAATCTTCCTTGTTTGGACCCAAAGAATATTTACGTGCGCTCAATGGCGTCGATTTTAAAATGTATAACAACCATTGTTTAGCTGTGGTTGGAGAGTCAGGATGTGGTAAAAGTACTACCGCTAGGGCTATTACTAAAATAAACAATGTCAGTGACGGCGAAATATTATATCGCGGAAGAAATATCTCAGAAATAAAAGCAGGCGATGAGTTAACCAAGTATCGAAATGATGTTCAAATGGTATTTCAGGATCCGTTTGGCTCATTAAATCCGCTCCATACTATTCGCTACCATTTAACACGGCCGCTTAAAATATATTACGGACTATCCGGTGGAGAATTAGAAGATAAGTTGGAGCAGCTATTACTTCAGGTAGGTTTGAATCCACCGAAAGAAGTATTGAAAAAATTCCCCCACCAATTATCAGGGGGGCAGCGACAACGTGTCTTCCTGGCCAAGACATTGGCCATAGGGGCTGATGTGATCCTGGCCGATGAGCCAACGTCTATGCTGGACGTGTCCATTCGAATTGGGGTGTTGAACCTGATGAACCAGATGAAACATGAAATGAATAAATCTTTCATGTACATCACCCATGATATTGCAACCGCGCGCTACTTTGCAGAAGAGACAATGGTGCTATATTGCGGTCATATGGTGGAGTGGGGGGATACCGAAGCCATTACCCAGAACCCACAACACCCCTATACAAAACTGTTGCTTGCAGCCGTGCCGGATCCATCGCGGAGTATCCATGAGAAGCTTCCTACACACCGTTCGATGGAAACGCCGATGTGGTCCCCACAAATGAAAGGGTGCCCTTATGCTGCCCGTTGTCCTCATGCGAAACCAAGCTGTACTGAATATTTACCTGAAGTAAAAGAAATCGCCCCAAACCATTATACGAGGTGTCATTTATTTAATTAATTCATTCGCTTTACTTAATTAACCCCCCTCAAAACTCTCATCTCCTAAATATTTAGGGGATGAGGGTAATAAATAATTAAAAACATATCGCTTGATCAAAGTGAGGGATAGTTATGTCACTAATTCTAGTCAAAAATAACAGGGAAACACAATGCGAAATACAATAATATCGACGGCTGTACTTGCTGCTCTTATTTCCAGTCCAACATTTGCAGAAGAATCATTTTCACCTGATTTAAATTTCTTTGGATATGCCCGTGCTGGTATGCACTCGTCACCGGACAGTGAAAGTGGCAATGGGCACCCGGATTATATTAAAGCCGATGGGGCTAATGGTAAATATCGCTTGGGTAATGAAGATGACTGGGCTGAGTTTGGCTTGAGTTCAACGGTATATAAGTCCGGTGCCCAGCGTGCCGAAGTGGGTATTATGATCGGTACATGGCACGATGCCCAGGGTAATTTTGGCGACAGCTTCGATATTATGCAGGCTTGGGGGCAGCTCTACGGTGTATTCGGCAGTGATATTACCAGTATCTGGGCAGGTAAGCGCTACCCCCGTGGCCTCGCCGATGACATGCTGGATTTCAAATATTGGGAGAATGTTGGCCGCGGTTTTGG
The DNA here is from genome assembly GCF_014349205.1 of Photobacterium sp. BZF1. NCBI lineage: Bacteria > Pseudomonadati > Pseudomonadota > Gammaproteobacteria > Vibrionales > Vibrionaceae > Photobacterium > Photobacterium sp. BZF1. Next base: position 28,273 of record NZ_JACSOF010000025.1, on the reverse strand, counting down.
TATCCGTGATATTGAAACCAGCAGAGACTGGTTGGTGGATGTGACCTGGAATTATGACAATGGTGACTTCGATAAACTGGTTGATGATGGTGAAGGGGGCTTTACGACGGAAACCGGCAAGACCGGAGTCCATTTGCCTGAGGTACGTCTCCACAATATTGATTTCTTGAACGGTAAATTGATCCTCGGGGCAAATTTTGCCTTTGTGATGGATGATACAGAGCTAAAAGAAAATGTCTCCGACCCTGATACAACCGGTTATATGTTTACCGTTTCCCATAGTGGCCAGTTTGGTGGTATGCACAATACCTTGTCACTGCAGTATTCGGGCGGAATAGGTGTCTCCGGCTGGACAAGTGAAGATATGCTCAATATCGAAACTCCGGGACAGAGTTTTAGGGTGATGAACCACGGTACTTACTTCTTTAACGACACGATCTCCATGCCTTACTCTCTGGGCTACGAGACGATTAGTATGGATAACGTCGGCGACGACGGTAAAGATTATTTCAACATTGGTATCCGCCCGACTTATAGTTGGAGTTCGTTTACCCAGACATTGGTTGAGATTGGTTACCAGCAAGCGACCAGCGATGCGTTTAGCGGAACAAATACGACCCACAAAGCGACCCTTGCCCAGCAGTTTGCTTTCGGGGCAGTGCCTCGGGTCCGTTTGTATGCCACTTATGCCGAAAAAGATACCAAGTGGCGTGAAGACAGCTTTGGTTCGCACTCATCTTTCAATGAGCAGCTAGACTCTTGGACCTTTGGTGCCATGTTCGAAGCATGGTGGTAAGGCCAAGATGTTAAGTATTGGGCGCAGTAAATAGCGCCCAATACATTACTCAATGACCAGCCCGGTTGCGGTTGGTCGTGGTGCTGAAGTCGTTATCACTGATAAATACTTCTTTTGAAACTGACTCTCCCTCTGTGTTCGTTGCCGTGAAAGTGATGAGCCTAGTATCAGTGAGGTGGACCGGAACGAAGACGAAACCTTGGTCATCGGTGATGCCAGAATGGCCTTGTTTGTCGCTGGCTGTAATTTCGACGTTGGATAATGCTGCGCCATTTTCCGTGACCGTGACGTAGGCGCCAGAATAGCCAGCATTGATATCCATGTTCATACTTGCCGTTGCCTGGAAACTGAAGATACAAGCCGCTAGTGGGAAAAGTATTTTTTTCACGATGATCTCCTTGTTGTCTATCACCTTTTGACAGCTTAGCCTGATAATTTAACTTTTATAAGTCATTGTAATAAATAAATTTGTTTCGATTTTTTATGTTTGCTTTTGTTTCATGGTGAAAGAAAGGGGCACAATATACGGTGGATATATACGGTTGGCTATGGAAGTGATGGCAGCTATGGTTCGGTACCCCAAGTATCGCCTCGAGTTAGAACAATATGAATTTGTTAGGGTTCCTCAACAAGGTATTCGCATTGTTGGCAGTTTCCTCATCACGGTGAAAGGACATGCTGTTTGATGAAACATAACAATACTTAGGTTAGGTTTTCGTTTGGATCGTCGGTGTACGGCCCCCTTAAAAATTTTTAGTTACACCCGATGCTTTCTTGTCGCTCGGATATGTGAACCTTGAATTTAAAATGATATGCAAAATGTATCTTTATGATTCGCATTGGTATAACATGTATTTAAAAGTATTGTTTATGGCGGCAATGTCGTCTGCATCATAAGGAAGTAAATACAATGAGCGAAAAAATGACGTTTGCGATTATCTTTTCTGCAGCCATCTCTCTGTCGATGATCGCACCACTGCTTATCCTCGCCTAATACAGCCTCATTGCCGCTGCTGGCATTTGTGAGCAGCGGCTGTTCCATAAGCCTTCAGGCTAAAAACCGTCAATGCTATTGATCCATTGTCAAATCTTTCATCGATATCAAAAGCCTACCGCCTTGTGCCATACTTACCCTTTGCGCAATTTCAGTTATATTTTTGAAAATTTCTAGCTTGGATATTCATAGATGAACAACCACAAACGGATGCGTGCCTTAATGGGCATTTCATTGGTGCTGGCTTTGAGTGCCTGCAGTGCCAATAACTATGTTGAGACATACGCGGCAGCCAATGACTGGCAGTCATTGGGAGAGCAAGATGCATTGAAAGGCCACCGGGTCAGGGATCTCTCTTCGCTGGTAAGTGGGGATTTGTTTGCTGCTGAGCAAAAATATTCTGTTGGCTATGAAGTGGGTCGTGCCGAATACTGTGATATCGATAAGGCATGGCAGCTGGGTAATTCTGGTCAAAGCTATTTCGGTATTTGTGATGGTATGCCTGATGGCAATGAATTCAGAAGGCAATACCAGTTTGGCCGTGATGAATTCGTATTGGAAATGGAACGAGAAAGCTCAGCAGACGGATTTGGTTTTGGTTACTAAGCGCATGGTATGCAGTATCTGTTAATCAGCGGATAGAAATTGAAAGAAGCCAGCTTTGATTAGCTGGCTTCAGATTTAATTTATCCGCAATACACAGAAACGTCTAACGGTATTGTTTTAGTTGCGCTAATGGTGTTTGCTTCTGGTTTTGTGTTGAAGACACGCAGGGAGAAGGATTTTTCCCCACCATTGATAAACACTTCAACAAAGCTGTTATCAACAAAGATGTCAATTTCTACAGCTTGATGAGGTTTGATAGCCGTTTGTCGACGGTATCCATATTCTTCATCGACTTTGATATCCAAGCCTTCACGATCAACAGCGACCTTACCACTTTGGGTATCTACAATTAGCTGCCAGCAATCATTGCTGTCGCCAAAGCTGATTATTGTCTCTTCACATCCATTTGGTACACGAGTATTCAGTCGAAAAGCAGAGCTATTTACGGCTATTGCTGTGTTTTCAGTAGATACACTATTTTTGAATTGAGCCAATAGCTCAGGCGCAACAAAACTCTTTAGCTTGTTGCCTGTGACACTGAGAGCTCTTGGCATCGTAAGGCCATGCTTCCACATATCTTTGTCACTGTGCAAAGGTTGTTCGCCGCAACCAAACCACCCGAACATCAATGGTTGCCCCTCTTTACCCCGGAAAGTTTGTGGGGCGTAGAAGTCAAACCCTGCATCAATTTCATTTTGATGTTCGATGATAAATTTACCACTGTCGAGATCTAGTTCACCCACAAGGTATAGAGAAGCAAAACGGTTGTGGTATTTGTCGCCCTGGGGACTCAGTCCCATAGGGGAGACAATCAACACATCTTTTCCATTGACCTCCATGTAGGCCGGGCACTCGAGCATGTAACCGCAGTCCATATCCAAATCTAGCGTGCCGCTGTATTGCCAGGACTCAAGGTCACCATCACTTCTATAAACAAGGATACGACCGGTATCATCTTCGGCCCACGCACCGAGTAGCATGACATATTGCTCACCCTTTTTAAAAACATAAGGGTCACGGATTTCACCCTTGTACCCCTCAGGTGCACCATCGATGATTGGGTTTTTTGGTGATTTGGTAACCTTACCTTCTTTGTCCATAACCGCGAGGGCTTGTTTTGGTATTTTGCCATTTGGTGTTTTGTAATTAGCGGTATAGAACAAATACAGCAGGCCATCTTTTTCAATCGCATTGCCTGAATAGGCACCATGCTGTTCATATTCTTGATCTGGGGTGATAGCTACACCGCAATCATGCCAGTTCACCAGATCCTTAGATTTTGTATGACCCCAGTGCTTCATGCCATGGTTCGGCTCAAATGGGAACCACTGATAGAAAACATGGTACTCACCGTTGTAGTAGCTCAGTCCATTTGGATCATTCATCAAACCTGTTGGCGGGTAGATATGGAACTTTGGCAAGTATTGGCTTTGGGATACATAGTCTTCTAGTGACTTTAAATATTCCCGGTGTGCCGCTGTTACCCATGTGTATTTTTCGAATGGAAGTAATTTCATCATATTGCCTCGGTTAACCGCTGATCTTGACGCCTTTGGTTTTGTTCCAAGTAAGAAGGAGCAAAATAGGCAATGTGAAGGCCATCAGGTTACCGATGATGTAGTAGGCAAAGACACTTGGCTCGACAATTGTCATTCCCGGTAGCACCGTGAGTGCCATGCCGTTAGCTTTTACATCCATCATCTGCATGAATGCGCCAGATACCCATGCTGCAGCAACGGCGCAGAAGAAAGGCACGACAGAATGTTTTAGGTTAACCGCAAAGATTGCCGGTTCGGAAATACCAAATAGGGTCGGCACAAATGATGATACCGCAACTTCTTTATCCCTATTGCGCTTGTACAACAAGTACATACCAATCGCAGCACCACCTTGTGACAAGATAGCGACAGACCAAAGTGGCTGGATATAGTTATAGCCTGTTGTGGCAAGGATTGTCATTTCAACTGCCTGGATAGCGTGCTGGGTACCCGTCACACAAAGAGGCATCAAAATGGCGGCAAACAGACCTGCACCGACAGCACCTAGGCCGTTGTAGAGAAAATCAGCCAGGCTACCCAGCCATTGACCTAAGATATTGCCAATAGGTCCGAAGAACAGAAACAGTGCCAGACCAGATGTAAGTAGTGTCAGCGCAGGTACAAAAATAAATGAGACAACCTGAGGAACAATTTTCTGGAACTTCTTCTCAGCCAGCGACATGAATAGCGCTGTCAGGATTGCAGGGAAAACTCCCCCCTGGAAACCGACAATCGGCGTCTGGATACCAAGCAGGTTCCAATGCTCTGATGTTTCCGGGTTTAGCGCATGAACAAAAGCATTTCCAAGTTGCGGGCTCAGCATCGCACCACCCAAAACAATACCCAATACTGGGTTACCACCAAAGCGCTTGACGGCTGAGTACATGATTAGTAGCGGCAGGAATTCAAAAGTGGCCGCGATGACCCGCAAGAAAGCGCAGAAATCATTGACCAGTTCAGAACGCTCTGCCAACGATTGCTCCATACCAAAGAAAGCTGTTGTCAGCAGGGAGTTTAGGCCGAGGATAATCGCAGCACCGACAAATGCTGGGATGATAGGGATGAAAATATCGGAGAAAACCTTAAACCCGCGTTGAAGGGCACTGAGGTTTTCTGTTCCGTCTTTCTTAACATCAGAAACCGACGCCGACTCAATTCCGGCGACATTCAAAAATGCCTGGTAAACCTCATCGACAGTACCGGTACCGAAGATAACCTGCAGTTGGCCGCTGTTGGTAAAGACCCCTTTTACCCCGTCAATTTCTTCCAGTGCTGATTTATCAAAATTGTTTTGATCTTTCAGCACTAGGCGTAGCCGTGTAACACAGTGCGCTGCGTTCTGAATATTTTCCTTGCCACCAATATGGCTGATGACCTGTCCCGCGATGTCTTGGTAGTTCATTGATGCCTCTCAAACTCAAACTTGGAACGTTCCAAGTTTTGCTTGGCAGGAAGATTAACGGAGCTATTTGAGAATGTAAACGGGTGAAATGTGCGCTAGATAACAGAATTCCGAAAAATAAAAATAGCTACCATCAATAGTAAAATGATAGCTAATTGTGCAGGTTTGGTTAGCGAGTGGTTAGAGCTGGAGTAAATTCAACAGGAAAAACTTGTTCCATATCAATGGCTTCATCGTTTATTAAACCAAGTAGTGATGACACAGCGGCTTTGGCTAACTGGTCAACGGGCTGGCGGATGGTTGAAATACGCAATGTTTCGTTGCGATAGCTTCTGGCACCATCGAAGCCGATGATTTGGATATCTTCAGGGCAGGCGATGTTTTGCTTAGCCAATCCATCAATACAGTACTGGGCATAGCGGTCCGTTACCGCGAAGATACCGTCAAATTGGGTTGTCTTTGACCTTTTGTCGGCAAAGAACTCATGGACGGCGGTTTCAAAGTTTTCTATTTGTTCACGACGGTAAAATAATTCGTACTGAATACCGTGTTCTTCGCAATAGGCGACAAATCCGCGTTGTCTTTTATCTACGGATATGTTCTTTTTGCTGGACTTGCCGACCAATAACAAAGACTGGCATCCCCTTGATACCAATTCTTTGGCTGCAAGGTACCCACCATGAAAGTTATCACTACTGATCCGAGGTATGGAATCACTGTAGAAACGTTCGATACTCACCATGGGGATGTTGGACTCGAGATAAGGGTCAATGTCACTGTATGAGATAGAGATAATCCCTTCGACTTTATTTTGCTTTGCCATTGAAAGGTACTCGAGTTCTACCCGGTAATCGTCTTGGGAATTGCAGAGTAGTAACTTGAGATCATGCTGCTTTAGCTCAAGTTGGATGTAGTGCGTAAGCTCTGAGAAAAACGGATTCCAGATAGTGGGTAGGATGAGGACAACGGTCGAGTTACGCTGGCTCTTAAGTCCTCTGGCAAATTCATTCGGTACATACCCAAGCTCTTTGATCGCTTGTTCGACCTTGATCCGGGAGTTCTCCCTGACTTTTACGTTATTAATGACATTGGAAACTGTTCCTCTGGATACACCAGCATACTTAGCGACGTCGTTGATGGTGACCACTGATCATCCTCTTACTTTTGTTGTCGCGGCTATCTTAACATGTAAGTGTTGTCTATGAGAGGTAGTGGTGTGGATACAAGTTTGATCAAAGTGAGGTTATCGAAAAAGAGGCTACCCAATGACCCTGCTTACTTCCTTGTAGTCTGCTGATGCTAAAGTGTTATCTGAGTTAATCATGATATAGCATCCTCGCGGAATGGCGATTTTTAATGTGTCGTTATTAAGTTTCTGATTTTTAAAGCTTAAAAAAATATGCGCAAAATGCATTTAAAAAATGAAAACCATTCATTTTACTCATATATTGGTTTGTCATAATATTTCATCAACCCGAAGAAACTAAGAACACTATTATAAAAGATAACTTTAGGATTATATATCTTCTCGTTTTTTGTTCTTAAATCAGTCGCATCCATTATCAAAGATATTTTTAAATAATCAGTTATTTATTGTTACTGATATTTCTTTTGAAATGGAACGAGTCTGCGCTATTTATTTCTTCTCTTCAGCAAATCGAGCACTATTATTGTTAGGTATTAATGATGACTATTCCAACTACTGAAATGCTTCAAGCATGGAAAGGTTTTACCGCTGGCGATTGGCAAACCGAGGTTAACACCCGCGATTTCATCCAAACCAACTATACACCGTATGAAGGCGATGAGTCATTTCTTGCCGACGCGACGGAATCGACCACCGCGCTTTGGAATAGTGTCTTAGAGGGCATCAAAGAAGAGAGCCGCACCCATGCGCCGGTTGACTTTGATACCGACCTGCCTTCAACCATCATTTCCCACGATGCGGGTTATATCAATAAAGATCTGGAAACCATTGTCGGCCTGCAAACCGACAAACCGCTCAAGCGAGCTATTATTGCCAATGGCGGTATCCGCATGGTGAAAACCTCCTGTGAGGTATATGGCCGCCAGCTTGACCCTATGGTAGAAAAAACCTTTACCGAATACCGCAAGACCCACAATAAAGCGTGTTTTGATCTCTACACCAAGGATATTCTGGCTTGCCGTAAATCAGGCATCATCACCGGTCTTCCCGATGCTTATGGCCGTGGCCGAATCATTGGTGATTATCGCCGCATTGCCCTTTATGGCATTGATTTCCTCAAGGCTGACAAGCAAGAGCAAGTAAAATCGACCCAGGCATTCCTTGAGCAAGGCCAAGATCTCGAGAAGACCCTACGCCTGCGTGAAGAGCTAGCCGATCAAATTCAGGCGCTGGAAGATATCCGCACTATGGGCCTGAAGTACGGCATTGATATGTCGACGCCGGCCAAGTCGGCACAAGAAGCGATCCAGTTTACCTATTTCGGCTACTTGGCCGCGGTGAAATCACAAAACGGCGCGGCGATGTCGCTGGGCCGTACCTCGACTTTCCTTGATGTCTATATTGAAAGGGATTTGGCCAATGGGGTGATCAATGAGTCACAGGCCCAGGAGCTGGTGGACCATTTCATTATGAAACTGCGCATGGTGCGGTTCCTGCGTACTCCAGATTATGATTCGCTATTCTCTGGCGACCCTATCTGGGCAACTGAGGCAATGGCCGGTATGGGTGTTGACGGTCGTACCCTGGTCAGCAAAACCACCTTCCGTTACCTGCATACGTTATACAACATGGGCCCGGCACCTGAGCCAAACATGACGGTATTGTGGTCAGAGCAACTGCCTGAGGCTTTCAAGAAATATGCGGCGAAAGTGTCTATCGATACCTCATCGCTGCAGTATGAAAATGATGATTTGATGCGACCGGACTTCAGCAACGATGATTATGCCATTGCCTGTTGCGTCAGCCCGCAGATTGTCGGTAAAGACATGCAGTTCTTCGGCGCCCGTGCCAATTTGGCGAAAGCATTGTTGTACACCATCAACGGTGGGATTGATGAAAAATCGAAAGTGCAGGTGGGTCCTAAGCAGGCACTGATTGCCGATGAAACCTTGGATTTCGATAGCTTGATGCCTCGTTTTGATGAGATGCTCGATTGGCTGGCAACCCAATATGTGACGGCACTGAACATCATCCACTACTCGCACGACCGTTACAGCTACGAAGCTTCTCTGATGGCACTGATGGACCGTGATGTAAGGCGCACTATGGCCTGCGGGATAGCCGGTTTGTCGGTAGTTGCCGACTCGCTGGCTGCGATTAAGTTTGCCAAGGTGAAGCCTATCCGTGATGAAGACGGTCTGGCGGTAGATTTCGAGATCGAAGGCGATTACCCGAAATTCGGCAACAATGACGCCCGGGTCGATGATATTGCCTGTGATCTGGTAGAGCGCTTCATGAAGAAAATCCAGAAAATGAACATGTACCGCGAGGCAACGCCGACCCAGTCGATCCTGACCATCACCTCTAACGTGGTGTACGGTAAGAAGACCGGTAATACGCCAGATGGCCGCCGCGCAGGTATGCCATTTGGTCCAGGTGCCAACCCGATGCATGGCCGTGATCAAAAAGGGGCGGTCGCTTCACTGACGTCTGTTTCGAAACTGCCGTTTGCTTTTGCCAAAGACGGTATCTCGTATACCTTCTCGATTGTGCCAAATGCATTGGGCAAAAACAGCGAAACCCAGAAGAAAAACTTGGCAGCGCTGATGGACGGCTATTTCCATCACGAAGCGGGCGAGCATGGGGTGGGCGTTGAAGGTGGCCAACACCTGAACGTCAACGTGATGAACCGTGACATGTTGCTTGATGCTGTCGAGCACCCAGAGAAATACCCGCAGCTAACCATCCGTGTATCGGGTTATGCGGTCCGTTTCAACTCGCTGACCAAAGAGCAGCAGCAGGATGTGATAACCCGGACCTTTACCGAAAAAATGTAAGGGCTCAAAAAACATTGTCGAAAAATAACAAGCTGTGACTACCTAGCTATTAATTAGCAAAGTTTGGCCTGCCTCCGTGCAGGCCTTTTTTATTTTACTGTGGACGCTCGCTAAGCTTCATAATCAGAATCACCATTGATAACAGCAAGGTGATTGCATTGGCCAGCATCACTGGAGTGTCATTGACCTTCATGCCATAGATAAACCAGCAAAATACCCCGAACACCATCAACGCATACATGTGCAATGAGATACTCTGGGTATCTTTGGAGCGGATAATCTTGATGACCTGAGGCAGGTAGGCAAGGGTCGTACAGCATGCCGCCAAACTCCCCAGTGCTGCCAAGCTATAATCCGCCACCCATAGAGAAAGTGTTGCCAATACCGAGCCGCAAATAATGCTGACTGTGAGCGTTTTCGTATCCATGTCGCGTTACCATGCCTTTGGTTTGAAGGTGACCTGACGCAAAATATGCGCGGCCATAGGTTGTAGGACAAAGTGTTGGCCTTGATATCCGAGGTCGGTACGGAGCGGGGTGTACTGCCCCCAAGGGAGGGCTGCTGTTGCCTCGAAACTGGCCAGTTCTGTATGCGGGTTGTGGTTGAATTCAACCGGCAGCCAACCATTTTCAGTCTGGTAGCAGCGCTCCTTGAAAGGCATGAGAGGCAGTTGTTTGTCGATGGTTTCGATAGCTTTGATCGGCAAGCTATAAACCAACGGGCCATAGCGGAAGTAATGGTCGCCCAAGTTGTCAGTACACAGTTGCGGTTGGGTGTTGAACTGGATTTCAACTCTTTGCCCCTGCCATTGTCCGCTTATCTCGAACCAACCTTCACCCAGTTCGACATTGGCCCCTTTGACACAGACCCCTTTGGCCCAACCTGGCAGGCGGCAACGCAGTGTTGCTTGAACAGGAGTGTCGGCAGAGAACTGCAGCACCACACTGTGCTCGGCTGGGTAATTGGTGTGTTCGGAAATCGTCAGGCGCTGGCCGTTGATTTCGGTTGTAAACTCACTCGGTCCGTATAGCGGCTTGATGATGGTGTCTTGTTGCTGCATCCACATGGCTTTGAGGTAGTACGGGTAAATACGTCCGGCATTGGGGACGCAGCAGACTGCAGCTTCCTGGTGGGTTGGGGAATATTTATAGCGGGTTTGGACCTCATGGGCAGTACAGCCATCACTATGAACACCGGCCTCGCCAAGCATCGAATAGGAATTGTCGGTTTTCAGGTAGGCAATCCCCATCCCATCAGGGTGGCGGGCACCTTGTGCGGCATTGAACAGCATATTTTCAATATGATCGGCCCAGCTGAACTCGCCGGTTTTTTGCAGCATGTGGGTAAACCCATCGAGTAACTCATGGATAGAGCAATACTCATAGCCGACTTGGGTGGCATTGGCCTGTTTGCCCAAGATAAATTCGTCACCAATTGGGGCACCCGACGGGGTGAGGTAATTCGGTAATCGGCCGACAAAGGCTTCAAGGCCTGTCTTGAGATCTTTGCTACCGGTGGCGAAGTAGGCTGTTAGCAGCGGTCGTAGATGCTCCCAAGTGTGGACGGCATGCCCTTGGTAGCGGTAATCCGGGTCAAGCAGAGCATCGAGCTGGATGTCGATGTCGCACAGTGGATAGCGGCAATAATCGCGGTAGAGGAAATGGGCGTAATCAAGATATTGCTGTTTGCCGGTAAGCTGGTAGAGCCTGTCCAAGACATCGGTAAATACCAAACCATGGCCAACACCCGCGTAGGATTCGGTGACATCGAAAGGTTTGCTTTCATTGATTGGCCATGCCGTCATGGTTCGCTCGACAGCTTTGATCACCCTATCGAGTACATCTTGGTTCTGGGTCATTTCGTAGTAGGCGATGAGCACCCTGAACAGAGCGGCTTGCGCCCACAATTCACCGTTCTCGCCTTTCGCCTGATAGCGCAAGTCAGGGGCATAAATTCCGATATAGCCATCGTCATCCTGGGTTGAAAGGATATGGTCGATATAGCGGTGGACTTTGTTTTGCTGCTCTTCGGTGCCGACTAACATGGCATGGCGGACAAACCCATCCCACCAGTTGGACTGGGTCTCGGCGTTCCACCACAGGTATTGCACCTCCCAGTCGGCATCTTGGGCAATAGATCCGACGTCCTTGGCTTTGTCTGCGAGGGTTCTGCGGTGCTCGCCATAAATATCATCTTCGGTGATAAGCTCTGGCACCAGTTGGTCAAGGTGACCGACAAAACCTTGGTTGAGGTCAAATTGCATTTGCTCGGCTAGCCAACCGCTTGGGCGAATGTGTTTGCAGGTCAGCCATTGAAAAGCCTGGGGTAGGGGACGGGCGTTTGCCATGTTGGATCCTTTTCTCATTGGGGGTGAATGATAAAGCCGCTTAAAATTACTAATGCGTAGCCCATGCCAATAAGTGAACCTTCGCGGCTATATGCAAGCTGCGAATAAATGTTTGGGAATTAGGCTAATTGATTAAATATTTAATTTTATTGCTTTGAGGCAAAAGAAAGAGAGTGTCTAATTCCCTTTCTTTTAAATTATTTTTTATTTATAGCGATATATTCTCATCTGTTTCGCCATCAAATACATGACAGAAACTGGTATCTAAATTGAAATAAAAACTCTTACCGATATCTGAGGTGGAAATATCAACACATGACACACGGGCAATAATGACATTCGCACCAACTCGGAAATGTAGGTATTTTTCATTACCCATATTTTCGACCACCGCCAACTTACCCTCAATCACATTGAGGTCCGTTTTGTTTTTGGCAATGCTGATATGTTCGGGGCGGATCCCGAAGCATACTTTGCTATCGGTATGTTGCTTGAGAGCGTGGGTTTTGTTCGATGGAATCACCACTTGCTGTCCCGGGGCCATTTCAATGTAATAGTTGCCGTCCTGTTCGCGCAACGCAGTATCCACCAAGTTCATGGCTGGCGAACCGATAAAGCCGGCAACGAACTTATTGGCCGGGAAGTTATAGAGGTTTGCCGGTGTGTCGACCTGCATGATTTGGCCTTGGTTCAATACGCAAATACGGTCTCCCAGCGTCAGCGCCTCGGTTTGGTCATGGGTAACGTAAATCATGGTTGCCGGGTTGCCTTCTTCTTTGAGGGATTGGTGAAGCTGGGCAATTTTGACTCGCATCGAAACCCTTAGCTTGGCATCGAGGTTGGAAAGCGGTTCATCGAACAGGAACACATCTGGTTTGCGGACAATGGCACGCCCTACCGCAACGCGCTGGCGCTGGCCACCAGACATCTCTTTCGGTTTGCGGTCTAGCAAATCAGTGATTTCGAGCTTTTCGGCGGCCTCTGTAACCCGTTGCTTGATTTCTTCTTTCGACTTGCCTTGCATCTTCAAGCCAAAAGCCATGTTGTCAAAGACCGTCTTGTGAGGATAAAGGGCGTAGTTCTGGAATACCATGGCAATCCCACGGTCTTTCGGGGCAAGGTCATTGACAACTTTCTGCCCGATGCGAATTTCCCCGCCGGTGATATCCTCAAGCCCGGCGACCATGCGCAGGGTGGTTGATTTTGCGCAACCTGAAGGACCGACAAAAACCATGAATTCACCGTCTTGGATATCAAGGTCAATACCATGCACTGCCTTGAAGCCGTTTTCGTATTCTTTTTCTACTTTACGTAGGCTTACCGTCGCCATGAATTACTCCGAAAATCTTATTTAAAATTAAAAATCTTGCTGAACCAGCCTGTTTGCGGGGCAGGTTCGCTGGAATGTAGGGCTCGCTGCTCGGGTTGTTCGCTTTTCTTTATCAAGGAGTTCAGTGCGGCGAGGGTCTTTAGGTATTGTTTGGTGTCACGCGCAGGGTAACCCGACAGATGACTGTTGTCCGGGCAAGAACGGGTCACTCCAGCTTGTGCTTTGATCCGAGTATTGTGGCCAATTTTAATCCCGCCGGTAATGCCGACCTGGCCATGGATAATGACGTTATCACCAACCTCTGTCCAACCGGCAATACCGACTTGTGATATCAGTAGGCAGTGTCGGCCAATTTTGACATCGTGGCCTATTTGGATCAGGTTATCGAGTTTGCTGCCGGCACCGATCACGGTGTTGCCGATAGTGCCGCGGTCAATGGTGTTGTTGCAGCCAATGTCGACATTGTCCTCGATGACCACGCGGCCGATACTCTCGAGCCGGATGTATTCGCCCCGTTCGTCGGTCAGGTACTCGAAACTATAGTTGCCGATAGAGCAATTGGAATCGATAGTGACGTTATCGCCAATGATGGTGCCTTCTTTGATCACCGTATTGGCGTGAATAGCGACATTGTTGCCAATCTTTACGCCATTCATGATTTTGACCCCAGGTTTAAAGTGGCAGCCTTCACCGATAGATGTGTATTTACCGATGTAGACACCTTCGATGTCCGAGGTGTTGCCCTGATCGTCGAGGCGGTATTGCGACACTTTGAACCAAGTCAGAAAGTGATTGATAAGCTTGGCGTCAAGTTGGTTGATAGCGATGACCGTGGCCTGGGTATTCTGGCGGATTGACTCCGGTCCGATGATGACATCGGCTAAACAGGAAGCGACTTTTTTGAGGTCACCGGGCTGGCGGATAATAGCCAATCCTCCTTGGGTAGGAGAGTCGAGTTCGACAATGCTGTCGACATTGATATCCGTATTGCCTATTACAGTGCCTTGTAGGATCTCGGCAATGTCGGTGACCTTTATCATAATGTTGTTTCCTGTAGGGTTAGAAGCGGTACTGAGCCATCAGCTTGAGCTTGTTGTATTCTTCATGGCCGTTGCCGATTTTCTCGTTGCCGGTCCATTCCGCTTTTGCATCTTTGTCTTCATTGAAGATTTCCACTTCGCCACTGACAGACCAGTTTTTGAAGTTATGCTGATAACCGACCGTGGTTTTGTTCACTGTACCAAAGTAACTGTCGCCATTGGTTTGGGTCGTTGTTTTCTCACTGTAGCGCTGTTTCACGAATAGGCGACCACCAAAATCGAAGCTATAGGCTAACTCTGGCTCAATGTACCACTCTTCAAAGTTTTCTAGGAAGGAACCGTCACGGCCATCGGTATCTTTGTCTTCGTAATAGAATTCAACACCAGCGAAGAACTTACCGAAGCTTTTGTAGGGCTTGAATAGGACTTTGTAGTAGGTGGTGTCTTTGTCACCCCATACCCCGGCGTCCAGCGAGTTGGTCTCGTTGGTCATACCGTAGCTCAATTCAGAGTAGAACCCCCCTTTCCAGTCGTTGTTCCAATATCCGAGGAAGGTGTAGAACTCATGCTGGTCCTGTGTCAGGTCACCTTTGGTGTTGCCCTGGTTGCGGTCACTGCGCTCAAATTCCGTCGCCCAGCCCAAGCCGGTACTGAAACCACGGCCAAGGCCTCGGTTATAGCGCAGGTTGGTTGATACCTGAAAGCCGTCATCGATTTGAGAGAAGGAGCCGTCTGCGGTGCGCCATTTATTCTGGATTTGCTTCAGCGAGTAGTTCAGCGATACCGGAAGTTCTTTGTTGTAGAGGAAACCGGTAATAATGCTGTTCTCGGTGTATTCATTTTTCCCGATCAGGCTACCGTCTTCGTTGTAGGCTTTTTTGTCTTCTTTCTCGAAGAAAGCCCCAATGCTACCCCCTGTACCGTCAACGATGGTTGCAAAAAAGTCTTGCTCTGCAGAGTCTGGACTGGTTGAAAAAGTATCAGCCACTGCATTTGAAGCAAACATCGCATTTGCAACGAGTACGGACAAGATTGTCTTGTTCATTCTGTTTAGTTCCTTGCTAGACAAATGTAATTTTTAGGTGGTGGTACAGGGTGTACTACTATGTTTATTGATGTTGGTTTTTTAGTCACTGCAATGTTGTGAATTCTGTGATCTATATCTTTTCTGTTGGCTACGAAGTTTGAGCGAGATCTCAATAATTATTCGCGTTGGTATTTTTAAGAGTTATCGAATAAGTGGAATTTAAATTGCCGGGGCGTACTGAAAATATCGATGTAAATAGGCAGCCCTTCTTTTATCCGCCTATATAAAATAACACCCAATTAATGACTGCAGTCACAAAAAGAGAAAATCACTATCAGAGAGTGGTTGACCTTTATTTCACCTATACGCTCTAATTGGAAGTACAGGGTGTACTACTAATCGTGAAATGCAGAAAGGAACTAAAAATGAATAAAGCCATCTTACCCGCATTAATTGCCTCAGTATGTATAAGCGGATCGGTACTGGCCCAGGAGATTGTCCCTGAAGCTGATGCAAAACTGATGATTTGGGCAGACCATGGTGCCAGCTCTCAGTTCATGCAGTACGCCGCTGAACAGTTCAACCAGCAAAATGATTATGATGTGGAGTTCACCTTCCGCTCGCTATCACCTGTTGATACGACTACCCGCCTCATTCAAGATGGTGGTACGACAGCCGTTGGCGATGTGGTTGAAGTCGAGCACGATACACTGGGACGCCTGGTTGTTGCCGGTGGCGTAATGGAAAACCTAGTTAGCGCGGAGCGTATCGAAAGCGACTTTATCTCCAGTGCCGCTGCAGCCGCCAAGATCAATGGTGAGAGTTATGGCTTCCCTGTCTCCTTTGCAACAGTCACTATGTTTTATAACAAGGACTTGTTAGCAGAAACCCCAACATCTTTCGAGCAACTTATTGAGTTTGCGAAAGAATTTAATAAGCCAGGTCGACAGCAATATAGCTTGCTGTGGGATGTTCAGAACTATTACGAGTCACGAATGTTTTTTGCCATGAAGGGCGGCTATGAGTTCGGTGACAATGGTGCCAATGCCAAAGACTTGGGAATTGCCAACGAAGGGGCAGTTGCCGGTTTAACCTCAATGCTCAAGCTAAAAGCGGCCAATGGCGCAAACCCTGCCGATATCCGTGACCCGCAGGTGCGTCGTGGTTTGTTCCAGGAAGGTAAAGTGGCGGCCATTATCGATGGTCCGTGGGCCGCGCCTGGTTATGAAAAGTCCGGTATCAACCTGGGTGTTGCTCCAATCCCGACCCTTGATGGCCACCACCCACGCACCTTCTCTACTGTCCGCCTAGCGGTTGTCTCTGCTTTCACCGAGTACCCTCGAGCAGCACAGTTATTTGCTGACTTCGTCTCTTCCGAGGAGATGGCCAAGAAACGTTTTGAGATGACTGGGGCTATTCCGCCGGTTGAAACTGTGATGAATGATGTTGCAGACGAAGCCGATGAGCTTACCCAGGCGATGATCCAGCAGGGTTTCTATTCAGATGCCATGCCATCTATTCCTGAAATGGGCTACATCTGGCAGCCAATGGCTGCGGCAGTCACTGATATTTGGAATAACGGCGGCAATGTTGAAGGTGCTTTGAACCGTGCTGAAAGAATTATCGAACAGCAGATTTCAATGCAGCAATAACTAACCTTAGGTAGCCGGTATGCAATTAACTGCGAGAGTTGAGGCGCTCAATGCGCCTATCTCCCTCCTTGTGATGGGGGGGAGCCAAATAAAAAATGGTGCCTATTTACGGGGGTTCACATTCCTGCTTATCCAATTGGCCTTTCTGTATTTTGCCGTGGATTTATTGGCGGCAGCAAAAGGGCTGATCACTCTGGGCGAAGTGGCCCAGCAGCGTAAAGGGTTCGATATTATCCAAGGTGACAATTCCATCTTTATGTTGGTAGAAGGGGTTGTGTCACTGCTCTTAATTGGGCTGTTTGCCTTGGTGTACGTTGCCAACGTCAAAGATGCTCGCCATTTGGTGCCAGAGACATTGAGCCTCAAGCAGCAACTGGTAAAGGCCTATGAAAAGCACTTTGCTTTTATGATGCTGTCACCGGCTGCCGCGGCAACTTTGCTGTTCATCATCCTGCCAATTGCCATTACGGTAATGGTGGCGTTTACCAACTACTCTGCGCCGAACCATATCCCACCACGGAACCTGGTGGACTGGGTTGGCTTCAGGAACTTTGTTGCCCTATTCGAACTTGATATTTGGTCCGGCACTTTCTTTGGGGTGGCAACATGGACCGTCACCTGGGCTGTATGTGCAACAGTGGCGACGTTTGGTTTTGGCTTCCTGCTTGCGCTTGCCGTTGAAAACAAGGACATCAAGTTTAAGAAAGCCTGGCGCCTTATTTTTATCTTGCCTTACGCTATACCGGCATTCGTATCGCTATTGGTATTTAGGTTATTGCTTAACGGGGTGGGGCCGGTCAACAACTTGCTTAACGGCATGGGGTTTGATTCTATCGCTTTCCTATCCGACCCGTTCATTGCCAAAATTACGGTGATCTTGGTCAGTGTCTGGGCGAGTGCACCCTACTTCATGCTGATGATATCTAGCGCTATGACCAATATCCCAGCAGATCTTTATGAGGCGGCTGAGGTTGACGGTGCCAGTAAATTACAGCAGTTCTGGGAAATAACCTTGCCTATGGTTCTGAACCAATTGGCGCCATCACTGGTAATGACATTCGCCCATAACTTTAATAATTTCGGTGCTATTTACCTGCTTACCGAGGGCGGGCCGATTAATCCAGATTACAGGTTTGCGGGTCATACCGATATCTTGATTACTTGGATATATAAGCTGACTCTTGACTTCCAGCAGTATCATATTGCAGCGGTCGTTTCGATTGTGATTTTCCTCTTCTTGTCAACGATAGCTATCTGGCAGTTCAGAAGAATGAAATCATTCAAAGAAGATGTAGGTATGTAATTATGGCAAGTAATAAACCATTAAAAACAAGTACGGTATTTGTCTATATATTCTTGACGTTAAATGCCCTGGCAGTGCTTGCCCCTGTTATCTGGACCGTAATGGCATCATTCAAACCAGGTACGAATTTATTTTCGACAAGCTTTTCCGGTTTCGATTTTACTTTGGAACATTACCGGACTCTGCTAAATGATACGCCTTATATCCAGTGGTATAAAAATACCTTCTGGTTGGCCATTGCAAATATGCTTATTTGCTTGGTCCTGGTGACCATCACGGCATTTACGTTTTCGCGCTATCGTTTCAAGGGCAAGCGTAACGTCATGCTAAGCATCCTTGTGTTGCAGATGTTCCCTGCGTTCCTTTCGATGACAGCAATCTATGTATTGTTGTCCAAGCTAAATCTGATTGATAGTTACTGGGGGCTTTTGCTGGTCTATGTAACGGGGAGCCTACCTTTTCTGTCATGGTTGGTAAAAGGGTATTTCGATGCGATACCGACATCGCTTGACGAAGCGGCAAAAATAGATGGTGCCGGTCACTTTACGATATTTTTCGAGATTATATTACCGCTGGCCAAACCTATTTTAGTCTTCGTCGCATTAATGTCGTTCACAGCGCCTTGGATGGACTTTATTTTGCCGACATTGATCTTACGTAGCGAAGAAAAAATGACATTGGCAATTGGTATTTTTAGCTGGATAAGAACGGGTACGGCGGAAAACTTTACCTTATTTACCGCAGGTGCCTTATTGGTTGCCGTCCCTATTACTCTATTGTTTGTTGCTACCCAAAAACATATTGCCAAAGGCCTTGTGAGTGGCGCTGTAAAAGAATAATTCAAAGGCATACCTATTAATCAGGTATGCCAGTAAAAAATTAGGAAAAAATGATGATAACGAAAAGCTCTATTGTGCATACGCCAAAGAGTGCGGATGCTTACGCCTTTAATAAAGAGACATTACACCTGAGATTGCGCACGGCAATAAATGAAGTCGAAAAAGTAACTCTGTGGATCGGTGACCCATACCACTGGGCCGAAGGCGGCTTGGACGGCGGTAACCTCGGTGGCAGTGAAGCCCATGGCTGGGTCGGTGGCAATGAAGTGAAGATGTCGCTGGAAGGGCAGACAGAGCACCATGATCATTGGTTTGCTGAGTTTATGCCACCCAAACGCCGCTCGCGCTACGGTTTTATTTTGCATGGCAAGACGGGTGAGAAGCTTGTATATGGTGAAAAGCGTATCGTCGATATCTCTGATCCGGCGGTTGAAGAAGTCGAGATGAGTAATATCAGTAACTTCTTCTGTTTTCCTTATATCAATCCTCGTGATGTGCTGGAAACACCGCAATGGGTTGAAAATACCATCTGGTACCAGATTTTCCCGGAGCGCTTTGCAAACGGTCGCCCTGAGATTTCACCTGCCGGTGTCCAACCGTGGGGGACCGAGCCGACCGAGCACAACTTCATGGGCGGCGATCTATGGGGTGTTATCGACAAGTTGGATTACCTGCAGGAGCTTGGTGTCAACGGCTTGTATTTCTGCCCAATCTTTACGGCTAATTGCAACCACAAGTACGATACCGTCGATTATTACAACGTTGATCCGCACTTCGGCGGCAATGAAGCGTTTAAGGCATTGGTGAAGGAAGCCCACCGCCGTGGTATGAAGATCATGCTGGATGCCGTCTTCAATCATATCGGTGACAAGTCACCACTTTGGCTGGACGTGGTAGAAAAAGGTCAGGATTCCAAATATGCAGATTGGTTCTGGATCAATGAATTCCCGGTATATCCAGATACGCCAAAAGATCAGTGGGATTTCTGGAACTTCAATTATGAAACCTTTGCCAATGTACTGGAGATGCCAAAGCTAAATACCGAAAACGAAGAGTGCCGCGCGTATCTGTTGGATGTTGCCCGCCACTGGGTTGAAGAGTTTGATATTGATGGCTGGCGTTTGGATGTTGCCAATGAGGTGGATCACGAGTTCTGGCGTGACTTCCGCAAGGTCGTCAAAGGGGTCAAGCCTGATTGTTACATCCTGGGTGAAATCTGGCATGAAGGCATGGCATGGCTGCGGGGCGAGCAATATGATTCATTGATGAATTACCCGATGACCCAAGCTATCACCGACTTCTTTGCCCACAACCTGTCGGACAAGCAAGGCTTTATCAATGATGTCAGTCGCTCTTACATGTCTTACCCGCGCAATGTGAACAAGGCTATGTTCAATCTGCTTGATAGCCATGATACTTCGCGGATCATTTCCCTTTGCGGCGGTGACAAGGCCAAAGCCAAATTGGCTTACCTGTTCATGTTTACCCAAGTCGGATCGCCTTGTATTTACTACGGTGGCGAAGTGGGCATGGAAGGTGACCGCGGTATGAGTTATGACAAAAACCGCCGCTGTATGGTTTGGGATGAAAACAAGCAGGATCTGGAGTTCCGTCAGTTTATCCAGCAGATGATCCAGTTACGTCTGAGCCATCCTGAATTGAATGACCCTTCTATTTCTTGGGTCGATGTGGCTGATGAGCAGTGTATTGCATACCAGCGTGGCCGTTTGACGTTTGTCCTGAATAACTCAGACAGCGCAAAGGCAGTCCAAATCGGCCTACAGCAGGTAGAACTTGAACCTTACGGCTATCAAATTCTAGGGCTTTAATCGTGTTGGGGGGAATTATCCCCCCGACTCGATATCAATCGGCATTTTCGCTGGGTGCCTATTGCTATCGAGTTAAATCACTGAATGTGATTGGGCACGAACAATTAGTGGTACGGCTTGGACGCCTCTGTGACTTAGTGATATTCTAAAGGGCTGATTGTGAATAGCTTTAAAGGACAAATTGTGCCAGATCTCGTGACTAAACTGATGGACTTCGGGTTTACTAAAACGGATGCACTCGTGTACATCAACTTGCTGAAAAATGGCCGGGCAAGTGGTTATAAAATTGCTAAAGAAATTTCACTTTCCCGTTCATCGGTATATTCATCTATCGATAACCTTTACAACAATGGTTACATCTTCATGTCGGAAGGTGATACCAAGGAGTATGAGGCGAAGTCTCCTGAACTTATCTTCAGCCAAATCGAGAAAAAGACGGTTGAAAATATCAGCATCCTGAAAAAAGAACTTTCCAAGATGATGCTGCAGGAAGAGAAGGAGTTTATCTACAACCTGACGGGCTATGACAACCTGGTGCAGAGAGCGAGGGAGATGATCAGTCAGGCAAAAGTGGAGATCTACCTCAACTCAGATTTCAGGCTGGGTATTTTTGGCGATGAAATTTGCCAGGCTATCGAGCGTGGTGTTCGGATCATTTGCTTCTCGTTTAACCGCATTGAAACGCCGCACGAAAAAGTGGAGCTTTATTCCCGCTTTGACAAAGACGAAGATTTATATCCATCTCACCGCTTCATGATGGTTGTCGATATGTCACAAGCACTTATTTTTTCTCATCGTGAGGAAAGTGAAGGGCTTTATACCAATAACCGCTTGATGGTGAAAATGACAGCAGAGCATTTTCACAATGATATCTATTTGACTGAATTTGAAAAGTCATCGGATATTCAACCTGTTCGTATTAGAACCATTCATGAGCAAACCAATGAAATGGTTCAAGACCAATTAAATTTACCTAAGGATTAAGGTTAATTATGCTTAGCACTGACCGTTATCACATTATAAATAATTTCACCATGCCTCAATTAGGGCGTGAGAGAACCGTCCGGGTGTTGCTACCAAAAGATTATCACCAGTCAGGACGTGATTACCCGGTTATTTATATGCATGACGGTCAAAACCTTTTCGATCCTGCAATTAGCTATGGTGGTGAGACCTGGCAAATACCGCAAAATGTCGATCAGTTCTTTGCCGGTGAAGAAGGCGTCATTGTAGTCGGGATTGATAATGGCGCTGAGTATGGTGGCCTTTGTCGCATGTATGAATATTCGCCATGGAAGATGGACCAAAGTTTTGATCTTCCAGATTGGGATACCAGCGTTTACCAGAGCGGGGGCCAGGGAAGTGATTACATAGCATTTATCGCTGACACCCTCAAACCTTACATTGATACTCACTACCGCACGCTTCCCGGCCGCCTCGATACATCGATTGCAGGCAGCTCGATGGGGGGCTTCATTAGTTTGTATGGTGTGATGGAGCGGCCTGATGTTTTTGCCAAAGCCGGCGTGTTCTCTCCTGCTTTTTGGTTTAACCAACCTGAAATGCTTAACTACCTCAACCATCGCCAACTTGACCAAGATGTACTTGTCTATATGGATATAGGAACCGAAGAGAGCAGCAGTCGGGGGGTTAACTTTGAGCAAATTTATTTGGAGGGTGCCAATACTATGAGTGGTGTGCTGAAAACTAAACCGCACCTCAGATTGCATTATGCGGTGGATGAAGGTGCGAGGCATACTGAATCTGCATGGGCCAAGCGCTTTCCTGATATGCTTAATTTATTTTTTAAATAATTAACGCTATTTAAATCTATATTGACTGGTCGTCTTATTCGATGGCCATTAATTTAATATATCAAAATAACCATTATGACTTATTAATGATTCATCATTTAAGTCATATTGATTCTTGCTGATTAAAATATTTTTCTCCACCTATAAATAATTTCATTGATAGGCTTTTCTTATGAACCCAAAGAAAATAGAAAATGCTTCGAACCTGCTCGAAAGAATTGGTAGGAAGGTATATATCCCATTGTCAGAAATGAAAATAGAAGGCTGGTTATCAAAGGAGCCGCTCTCTTTTGCTGATAAGCGAAAGGGAGAGCATTGCCAGCTTAGAATTGGAGATTCGTGGGGAGGGTTATTTGATTGTGCTTGGATGAAATTATCTGGCCAAATACCTGCTATCGACGAAGGATTGGATTTGGTGTTGATGGTCGATATTGGTGGGGAAGGCTTGGTGCACGATGCAGCAGGCAACCCTATCCGCGGCATTACCAACAAAATGTCCTCTTACGGGATCCCACCGGATAAACCAGGCAAGTGGCTGGTGGAATTGAGTGAAGGGGCACCCGGAGAGTCCGTCGAGTTTTGGGTGGATGCCGGGTGTAACGACTTATTTGGTTATGTCCAAAATGGCGGGGTAATCACTGATGCACATTTGGGTACTTGTCATTCAGAGCTAAAAGCTCTGTATTACGATGTTGAGGTGCTGGTCGACTGGCTCAAGGGGGATAGCGGGCAAGTTTCCCACCAACCGAAAGGAGTGTCGACCAAAGATAAGCCTGAGTTGATTTCTAACGAGGCCCGCTTTGCTCGCTTTCATCAAGTTTTAGATCGCGTTGATCAGGCGCTGGTGCACTTTACTGATCAGGAAATTGCCCTATGCCGGCAGTTGCTTGCCGATATTTACGACCAGCCATCAACTGGGGGAAGCGTTGATATCACCGCTACCGGTCATGCCCATTTGGATTTGGCTTGGATGTGGCCCCTGCGGGAGGGTAAGCGCAAGGCGATGAGGACATTTACTACAGCAGTTGCCAACTTGGATAAGTACCCAGATTACTTGTTTGGGGCGAGCCAGTACCAGTTGTTTGATTGGGTCAAAGATGACTACCCGCTATTATTCGAACGTATCAAGCACCATGTCGTCGAAGGGCGGTTTGAATTGCAAGGCTGCTTCTGGGTAGAGTCAGATCTTAATCTGGTAAGCGGGGAGTCTTTGATCCGCCAAATTATGTTTGGCCGCCAGTTTACCCTTGAACACTTCGGTCAGGAAGTCAATTACCTGTGGGAGCCGGATGTGTTTGGTTTCACGGCTGCATTACCGCAGATTCTGGTGAAGTCGGGCGTCAACTACATTGCATCGCAAAAGCTGTCACAGAACAAAATCAATCCATTCCCGCACCACCTGTTCCGCTGGCAGGGACTAGATGGCTCGGAGGTGATTATGCACAACTTCCCCGAAGATACCTATGATAGCCGTGCACGTGCCACATCCTCTTTGCGGCTGGAGGCTAATTACAAGGAGAAGGCCATTTTCAATGAAGCATTGATGGTATATGGGGTAGGTGATGGCGGCGGTGGCCCCGCTGAAGAGCATATCGAACGATTCCAGCGGATCAAGGATCTCGAGGGCTTGCCCAAAGCCCGCAATGGCCGGGTGGATGATTTTTTCTCTAGAGCCGAAAGTAAGCGGGAGCAGTTACCTTCGCTCAAGGGGGAATTGTATTTCGAAGCACACCAGGGGTGTTTTACTACCGAGTCCCGAACCAAGCGGGGCAACCGTGACATGGAACATATCCTCCATGATCTCGAGATGATGATGTCTGTCACTCCGTGTAGTCGCGAGGAGCGTGAAGCTGTCAGCCAACTGTGGCGAGAAACGCTTACCTTGCAGTTCCACGATATTCTGCCGGGCTCGTCGATTGTCAGGGTCTACCGGGAAGCAGAAAGCGACTACCGGCGTATGCTCGAGCAAGCCAGAGAGCTGTTGGCCGTTTTAGAAGCAAGGATAGAGACAAATCTCACCCTGGGTGGCTTCAACAAGCCATTTATTGCCTACAACACAGCGCCATTCGCTCGCAATGAGTGGATCAATATTGATGGGCAATGGCAAGAATTGGCAGTTGGCCCGCTGGGTTATGCGGTGAATGAACAGGTTGAACAACAGTCTCAAGTGTTGATGCAGGCCACGCCGTATTATCTGGAAAG
Source organism: Photobacterium sp. BZF1 (assembly GCF_014349205.1). Classification (NCBI taxonomy): domain Bacteria; kingdom Pseudomonadati; phylum Pseudomonadota; class Gammaproteobacteria; order Vibrionales; family Vibrionaceae; genus Photobacterium; species Photobacterium sp. BZF1. Next base: position 3,570 of record NZ_JACSOF010000025.1, on the reverse strand, counting down.
TGATTGCATGAGGGTGGAATTTGCCCCTGATGGTGGGATCCGCTCTATGTTCGACAAGCAATTGGCCAAGGAGTTTATTGCACCGGACAGCAGCACTGGCACTATCGGAAATGAACTGAGGGCTTACCATGAGCGCGCCAGCCAGTATGCGGCGTGGGACTTTGCCGATGGATATCGCGAGGGACAATCATCAGTGCTGTGTTTTGAGCGTGCCGAGGCTGTTGTCGATGGGCCGCGAGCGGTGGTGAAACAATACTATCGCTACAACCAATCTGTTGTGGTGCAGGAAATTGTACTGCTCGCAGGTAGCCACCGCGTTGATTTCCAGACTTATATTGATTGGCATGAGCAGGATGTATCCCTGAAGGCTCGTTTCCCTGTATCGGTGGTGGCCCATGAGGCGCAGTGTAATATCCAGTTTGGGGTTATCAACCGCCCGACCCATAGCGATGACACGCATGCCGCAGCGAAAGATGAGATCCCTGCCCATAAATGGGTTGATATATCAGATGGTGAATGTGGCGTAGCCATTATGTCGGATTCGAAATACGGTTATCGGGTTAAAGATCAGTCGCTTGAGGTTACGTTGCTGCGTTCGCAGAAAAAGCCCGGATCGGAGTTTGGCCATGAGGGAGAGGCAGGGTATACCGCAGATAACTTTGGGGATATAGGCGAACATTTCTTTACCTACTCCATTTATACCCACGAGGGTGACTACCAGTCTGGGGGAGTGGTCCAGCAAGGTTATGCACTGAACAACCCATTGCGGGTCAAGTCCCTTGAGCCATTGCTTCAGGTTAAGGCACAAGATAAGGAATCGTCTGCAGCAATGTCCTATCCCGATTCGATGGCGCTGGTTAGCTCAAGCGAACCCGGTGTCGTTGTAGAGACGGTAAAACCGGCAGAAGACGGCAGTGGCATTATCGTGCGTTTGTTTGAAACCTTTGGCTGCCGAACAGGGACATCCTTGCGGTGGGATAGCCGATTGGGCAGTCGGGTGCAGGAAGTCGATTTGATGGAGAGGCCGCTTTCTTATCAGAGTGCGCCGACCGAAAATAAAGTCATAACCCTTTCACCCTTCGAGATAGTGACCCTAAAACTCAGTCATTAGAACGGATCGGTCTCTGGATGAAACGGCATATTGTCTATTTGGCAATATGCCGTTTTTTTTATTTCTTTTCTGAGTACTTTCCTGCTGGGAATTAGAGTTGTACGAAATGTGATTCCGTTCAAACTCTGCGCCCACCGATTGTGAATTCCATCACAATTCATCGGTGAGGGTATTTAGTCCAAAGTATGAACTGATTAACTTGGTAGTACGTCATGTACGACTACAATTTAACGGTTGGGCCTAAGTGGGTATTTATCGGATAGATATCTGTTTGAAAAGGCTTTATCGAAGTAAGACATGCTACATAGCCCATTTGCTGCTACTTAACCCCTATAGCCAAGGTGGTCGGCAGCGGAACGAGAGGGCAAACCAACCAGGATGAGGTTGGCGATGTTGTGGGTAGCGTTAATGGTCACGGAAAGTGCTTTGATACTGGTAGGAACTTTGCTGAAGGGGCAAATTCCCAGCTTGAATCTTCTTGCTACATGACAGCTTCAAAAGTTCAAGGCAATAGCTTTGCAGAACAACAATTCATTACTTTTATGGCGTTAATTATGTCTATGACAAAACAACAGTTTGATAAAAACACCTTCAAACAACGTGTAGCAATGTTTCTTTCATCTCACTATGCAGCCACTCCTGAGACAGCTTCTGCTCGCCAGTGGTATTTAGCTATGGGCAAGGCGCTAGCCGAGATCAGTACCGGTAATTTGTTAGCTACCGAAAAGAATCTTGCCGAGCAGAAAGCCCGCAGTGTTAACTACCTTTCACTGGAATTTTTGATTGGCCGCCTAACCGGCAACAACCTGATCAGCATGGGCCTTTACCAAAATGTTGCTGACGCAATGGAAGAAATGGGCCAGAACCTGACTGACCTTCTGGAAGAAGAGCGTGACCCAGCATTGGGTAACGGTGGTCTAGGTCGCCTAGCAGCGTGTTTCATGGACTCACTAGCAGCACAGGAATACCCTGCAGTGGGTTACGGTCTGCACTATGAGTACGGTCTGTTCCGTCAGTCTTTTGTTGATGGCCGTCAGGTTGAAGCGCCGGATGCATGGCGTGGCCTTGAAGGTTACCCATGGGAAGTTCTTCGCCCAGAACTGAACCAAGAAGTTAGCCTGTATGGCCATGTTGAAGCTTACACCGATGAGAACGGTGTAGAGTGCCGCCGCTGGGTACCAGCAATGACCGTTGAAGGTGTTGCTTGGGATCTACCGATTGTCGGTTATGACAACAACAGCGTCTATCCGCTACGCCTTTGGGAGTGCCGTTCGAACGCTCCGTTCAACCTTGCCCGTTTCAACGACGGTGACTATGTTGGTGCCCAGTACTCTGCACTGGAAGCGGGCAACGTGACCAAGGTGCTTTACCCGAACGATAACCACGACCAAGGTAAAGCCCTGCGCCTAATGCAGCAGTACTTTCACTGTGCATGTTCGGTTGCTGACATTTTGCGTCGTCACGAAGCAGCGGGTAACTCTATCGAGTCACTATCTGAGCTTGAGACAATTCAGCTTAACGATACTCACCCAACCATTGCTATCCCAGAGCTGATGCGCATCCTTATAGATGAGTACAAACTAGGCTGGGACAAAGCGTGGGAAATCTCTTCGAAGACCTTTGCATACACCAACCACACACTACTTCCAGAAGCACTGGAAACATGGAGCGAAGCTTTGATTCAGCAGATGCTACCGCGTCACATGGAGATCATCTTCGAAATCAACCACCGTTTCATGAAGCTGGTTGAGCAAACTTGGCCGGGTAACAACGAAGTGAAGCGCAAGCTTTCTATTATTCAGGAAGGTCCACAGCGTATGGTTCGCATGGCTAACCTGTGTGTTGTCAGCACATACGCCGTAAACGGTGTTGCAGCGCTACACTCTGAGCTGGTTAAGCGCGACCTATTCCCTGAGTTCAACGAGCTATTCCCAGGCCGCTTGACCAACGTAACAAACGGTGTCACTCCACGTCGTTGGATCAAATACTGTAACCCAGGCCTTTCTGCACTAATCAGTGAGAAAGTGGGCGATGACTGGCCGGCTAACCTTGAGAAGATTGCAGGCCTAGAGAAGTTTGCTGACGATGCAGCCTTCCAGAAGCGCTACATGGCAGTGAAGAAAGAAAACAAGCAGCGTTTGGCTGATTGGGTAGAAGAAAACATGGGTATCGAGCTTGATACTGATGCTATTTTCGATATCCAAATCAAGCGACTGCACGAATACAAGCGTCAGCACCTAAACCTGCTGAACATCCTAGCGCTATACCACCGTCTATTGAACGACCCAACGTTCGATATGCACCCACGCGTATTCTTCTTTGGTGCGAAAGCGGCACCGGGTTACGCACTAGCAAAAGACATCATCTTTGCCATCAACAAAGTGGCAGAGAAAGTGAACAACGACCCACGTCTTGGCGGCAAGCTGAAAGTGGTATTCATTCCTGACTACCGCGTAAGC